>JBOHCO010000961.1:0-5612 GCA_050698895.1 Streptosporangiaceae bacterium | reverse complement strand
GCGCTGCGAAGATGTCGGCGGTGGAGGCGTCGCCGAACCTCCGCGACTTCCTCAGCGTCAAGGACGACGACGTCGGGGCCGCCGGCGTCGGCAGGCGGCGCGGCGGGGATCTGGCCATCGGGGTCTGTGGTGTCCCCGGGGCGCGCTGTGTCCCCCCTGGCCATGAGGAACTCGGTGATCAGGGGCGCGAGCAGATCGGGGCGCAGCACCAGCTCCACGTGACCGCCGTGGTACACGTGCAGCCGCGCGCCGGGGATCAGCGCGGCCATCACCCTGGCGTTGACCACCGGGATGATCGGGTCGTCGTCGCCGGCCAGGATCAGCGTCGGCTGCCGGACCAGCGGCAGCAGCGGCAGCGAGGTCCAGCCCGCCCCGGCGGCGAGCTGGTACAGGTAGCCGCGGGCCGGGCCGACCCGGGTCCACGGGTGCAGCACGTCGACGATGCGCTGTGTCTGGTCGCGCGCCGTGCCGCCGTACAGCTCGCCGGCGATCTGCCGGATGTAGCCGGGGTCGGTGTACCGGCGCGGGGTGGCCAGCCGGGCGATCACCCGCGGGTGCCCCGGCACCATGAACATGCCCGCCCCGGTGGCCACCAGCACCACGCGCCGGCAGCGGCCGCGGGCGGTGAGCGCGAACTGCTGGGCCAGCGCCCCGCCCCAGGAGATGCCCAGGATGTCGGCGCTCTCGTGGCCCAGCTGGTCGAGCAGGCCGGCCAGCATCCGGGCCAGGGTGGAGAACCGGTAGGGGCGGGCGGGCAGCGGCGAGCCGCCGACGCCGGGCGCGTCGAACCTGATCACCTCGATGGCCGGGTCGAGCGCGGCCACGAAGGGCTCGAAGGTCTCCAGGCTGGCCCCGATGCCGTTGGCCAGCAGCAGCGGCGGCCCGGTCCCGGTGCCGGGCCGGACCGCGATCCGGATGGGCCGGCCCGCGACGACGACCGTCCGGGTACCCGGCCCCCGCCTCCCCCAGACCCGGTCAGCGATCGAAGACATAGCTGCCCGGCGCGGACTCCAGGGATGGGTGCTGGTCATCGCCGGGCGCCGCGGGCGCGGGCACCTCGGCGCCGCCGTGCTCGGCCAGCCAGCGGGCGAAGTCGGGCCACCAGGAGCCCTTCTCGGTCGTCGCCGCGGCCCGCCACTGCTCGGGATCGGGCGGGTTGTCGGCGGCCACCCGGTACTCGGCCTTGGCGTTGCCGACCGGGCTGACCATGGAGGCGATGTGCCCGCTGCGGGCCAGCACGAACCGGGACGAGCCGCCGAGCAGCTGGGTCGTGCGGTAGCAGGACTGCCACGGGCACAGGTGATCGGCGGCGCCGGCCACGACGTAGGCGTCGGTCCCGATGGCCGACAGGTCCACCGGGCTGCCCAGCATGGCCGCCTTGCCCGGCACGGTCAGCGCGTTGTCGACGGCCAGCTCGATGAAGTCCTTGTGCACGCCGGCCGACATGCGCGTGGTGTCGGCGTTCCAGTACAGGATGTCGAACGGCGGCGGCTTGCGGCCCAGCAGGTAGTTGTTGACCCAGTAGTTCCAGATCAGGTCGCCGGGCTTGAGCCAGGCGAAGATCTCGGCCAGCGCCGCGCCGTCCAGGTAGCCGCGCACGGCCGAGGCGGCGATCGCGGCCTGGGCCGTCCGCCGGTCGGTCAGCGCGCTGGGCAGCCCGGCCCTGGCCTGGTCCAGCACGGTCACCGCCAGCGCCAGCCCGGCCACCTGCCCGGCCTGGCCGGCCTGGGCCAGGTGGGCCAGGGCCATGGTGGCCAGGATCCCGCCCGAGCACAGCGCCAGCATCAGGGCGGAGTCCGCCCCGGTGATCTCCCGCGCGGCGGTCAGCGCGGCCAGCACCGCCTCGCCGTAGGTGTCCAGCCGCCAGTGCCGGTGCCGGGCGTCGGGGTTGCGCCAGGAGATCATGAAGACCGGCTGGCCCGCGCCGACCAGGTACTCGACCATGCTCCGGCCCGGCGCCAGGTCGGTGATGTAGTACTTGTTGATCACCGGGGGCACGATCAGCAGCGGCCGCTGGCGCACCTGCTCGGTCGCCGGGGCGTACTGGATCAGCTCGAAGACCGGCGTGCGCAGCACCACCGAGCCCGGCGTCACGGCCAGGTCGACGCCGACCGCGTAGGCGTCCGGCTCGACCATGGCCGGGATCCGCGGCGGCGTGGCCAGGTCGGCGGCCAGGTGCCGGGCGCCGGCCAGCGCGCTGCCGCCGCCGGAGTCGATGAGCGCCTTCAGCGCGGCCGGGTTCAGCAGCGGGTTGTTGCTCGGGGCCACCGCCTCGACCAGGTTGGTCAGCAGGAACGAGACCCGCTGCTGGTCGGCCCAGTCCAGCTCGGCGTCGGCCTGGAGGCCGTCCAGCGCGGTCGCCCCGGCCAAATAGGCCTGCAGGATCCGGCCAGGCCCGGCACGAACCGCCGGGCCGGGCCGAGCGCGGCGTCGGCCAGCAGCATGTCCAGCGCGCCGGCGACGTCGCCGGGGTCGTCCTGGCTCGTCGGGCTCATCGCGCCACGTCCTGCGGCGGGTGCACCTCGCGGCGCAGGATCTTGCCCGTCGGGCCCTTGGGCAGCGCGTCCACCAGCCAGACGTGCCGGGGGTACTTGTAGGCCGCCACCCGGTCCTTCACGAAGGCCCGCAGCTCGGCCGGGGTGGCGCTGGCCCCCGGCTTGAGCGCCGCGGCGGCGCCGATCTCCTCGCCCAGGGTCTCGTGCGGGATGCCGATCACCGCCGCCTCGGCCACGGCCGGGTGCTCGTACAGCACCTCCTCGATCTCCCGCGGGTAGACGTTGAGGCCGCCCCGGATGACCACGTCCTTCTTGCGGTCCACGATGAAGTAGAACCCGTCCGCGTCGCGCTGGGCCAGGTCGCCGGTGCGCAGCCAGCCGTCCGGGATCGCCTCGGCGGTCGCCTCCGGGCGGCCCCAGTAGCCCTTCATCACGTTCGGCCCGCGGATCGCGATCTCGCCGACGTCGCCCTCGGGCACCTCGGTGCCGTCGGCGGCCACCAGCCGGAACTCCACCCCGGCCACGGGGGTGCCGATCGAGCCCGGCTTGCGCGCCCCGCCGGGGTGGTTGAACGAGGCCACCGGGGAGGTCTCGGACAGCCCGTACCCTTCCAGGATGACGGTGCCGAACGCGTCCTCGAAGGCCCGCAGCAGCTCCACCGGCAGGGCCGCGCCGCCGCTGACGCACACCCGCAGCGAGCTGGTGTCGTAGCGCTCCCGGTCGGGGCTGTGCAGCAGCGCCGCGAACATCGTGGGCACGCCCTCGAACACGGTGACCCGGTGCCGCTCGATCGCGGCCAGCGCCGCGCCCGCGTCGAACCGGGCCAGCAGCGCCAGCGAGGCCCCGCAGTCGACGGCCGCGTTCAGCCCGCAGGTCTGGCCGAAGCAGTGGAACAGCGGCAGGCAGCCCATCAGCACGTCGGACGGCCCCAGGCGCAGCAGCGTCGACTCGGTCACCTGGACGTTGGACCGGAGGTTGCCGTGGGTCAGCTCGGCGCCCTTGGGCCGGCCGGTGGTGCCCGAGGTGTAGAGGATCACCGCGGTGTCGTCGTCGGCCCGGTCGGCCACGCCCGGCGCCGGGGCGTGCTCGCTGACCAGCGCGTCCAGCTCGTCCGGGCCGGCGGGGATGAACGGGACGCCCGCGGCCTGCGCGCCCTGGACCGGCTCGCCGGGCGAGGACCTGGCCGCCAGCAGCAGCCGCGCGCCGGAGTCGTCCAGGTAGTACTCGACCTCCCGCGTCTTGAGCAGGGGGTTCATCGGCACCACCACCCCGCCGGCCCGCAGGATGCCGTAGTACAGGACGCAGAACTCCGGCGTGTTGGCCAGCATCAGCCCGGCCCGGTCGCCGGGCCGGAACTCCCGGCGGGCCAGGAACGAGGCCACCCGCGCGGACCGGTCATCCAGCTCGGCGTAGCTGATGACCTGGTCGCCGGACAGGATCGCGGGACGCTCGGCGTGCGGCCCGGCCGAATCGGTCAGGATCTGGGCGAGGTTGGCCATCGTCTGCCTCCCTGGGCGGCCGGCGGCGCGGGGCCGCCTACCTTGTCCATCAGGATCGACCGCGCCGGCCCGGGTGTCGAGGTCACCGCGACACAAAGCTGGCCACGCGCGGTTGTCCCGCCGGACAACGGCGGGCAGGCCTTAGCGTGTCCGTCATGGCGGAGAAGCTGGTGCTGGTGGTCCGGACCGACCTGGGCATGGGCCGGGGCAAGATCGCCGCCCAGGCGGCCCACGCCGCGGTCGCCGCCACGCTGGCCAGCCTGGGCAGCGCTGATTTCGCCGGGTGGCTCCGGGAGGGCCAGCCCAAGGTGGTGCTCCGGGCCGGATCGGCCGAGCAGCTGGACGACATCGCCCGGCAGGCCCGGGCGGCGGGCCTGCCCGCGGAAGTGATCCATGACGCGGGCCGGACCCAGCTCGAGCCGGGGACACCGACCTGCTGCTCCGTCGGCCCGGCCGAGGCCAGCCGGATCGACGCGGTGACGGGCGAGCTCGGCTTGCTGTGACCGGTTTGCCCGGCCCTGGCTCGCCCGGCATCCGGGTTTCTGGCTGGTTGCCGAGGGTGGCTGCGTGGGTACGGTGAGGGTGTCTTCCGGGCGAGGAGGTGACATACATGCAGGCAACTGTCGGGGATCGGCTGCACGTTCACGGCAACACGGTGGGCCAGGCCGAGCATATGGGCGAGATCGTCGAGGTCCACGGGGCAGGCGGGGAGCCGCCGTACCTGGTGCATTTCGACGACGGGCACACGGGGCTGGTGTTCCCTGGCCCGGACGCGGTCGTCGAGCATCCGCGCGCCAGGGGGCGCAAGAAGCGCCGGAGCTAGGCCAGCGGCGCCGGGTAAAAACGCCGTATAGCTCGCGGCGCCCGAGCGCCGGCGGCCCGGCGGGGAGCCGGATCTCGCATACGGTGGAGAGGTCGGTAACTCCCCTCGGGTAATGGCGGTTTCATGGCGGCCTTGCTGTTGATCGGCCTTGTCGGTGCGGTGCTCGTGCTCTACGCGGCGGAACGCTTCCTGAAGGCGCGGCGCAGAGGGCTCCGGCTGCGCAGCATGAGCGATCGGCTGGACGCCGTCACCCGCCGGGCGGAGCAGCAGCACGAGCGGCGTGAGGCGGCGGCGGAGGCCAGCGCGGCGCTGACCTCGTTCATGCCCGCCATCAAGGGCCCGCCACTGACGGTGCCGGGCGCGGAAGTCCAGATGGCCCAGGTGGCCCAGGCGGGCGCGGCGGCGGAGGCCCTGGGCGACTGCGAGGGTACCGGGCGGCCGGATCACAGCCGGGGGCACCGCGGGTCGCGCACCGGCGAGGAGCGCGTGCACACTGGCGAGGAGCGCATGCACACTGGCGAGGAGCGGGTCCGCACCGGGGAGCACGGCGCGCGGTCCGGCGAGCACCTAGTCCGCTCCGGGGAGCACAACGTGCGATCCGGCGAGCACCCGGTCCGGTCCGGCGAGCACGGCGCGCGGTCTGGCGAGCACGGGGTTCGGTCGCGGGCCCACTGAGGCGGTGCGGATCACCGTCCGGGTCCGGTCCGGCTCCGCTCGGGCGGGCGTGGGCGGCGAGCATGACGGCGCGCTGGTGGTCCGGGTGCACGAGCGCGCGGTGGACGGCCGGGCCACGGC
>JBOHCO010000960.1:0-4434 GCA_050698895.1 Streptosporangiaceae bacterium | reverse complement strand
GAGGAGTGTCGCAGCCTGCGCCAGATCGCCGACTTCGTGCGCTCTCTGGCCGCGGCGGCCGGCGCCGAGCCGCGCCCCAGCCGCACGATCCCGCCTGGCCCCGGCGGCACCGTCCGCCCCGGTGATCATGGCCGCGGATGTCCCGTTGGTAGCGCGGGCCGTTATCGAGTGGACGTCCGGAGTCAGGCGAGCCCGGCGGGTGGCCTCGAGGGTCCCTGCGACCCCGTTCGGCCCTGCGACCCCGTTCGGCCCTGCGACCCCGGTGGCCCTGTCCGCTCCGGGCCGGCCCGGATCCCTGCTTTCCGGCCGTCCCTAACCGGGGCCGCCATGATCGCGGAAACCGGTCCGCGATCGTCGCGGACCGCTTTCCGTGATCATGAGGCCGCACGTTCCGGTCCGGCCGCAGCACGCGATCCGACCGCCCACAACCCCAGCAATAGCCCGCCCGGATGATCCCGCCCGGCCCGGCGGCGCCGCCCAGACGACCCAGCCCGCCCAGACGACCCAGCCCGCCCCGGCGCACCGTCCGCTCCGGTGATCATCAGCGAACCTGGCGCCGGACGCGCACGGAAGGGCTACTCCTCGGTGGCCGGGGTCTCGCCGGCGAGGGAGACCTGGACGGTCCGCTCCTCGGCGCCGCGCACGAGGCCCAGCTCGATGGTGCCGCCGCTGGCCGCCTGCACCGCGTCGAGCAGGTCGTCGACCGAACGGACGGGCTGGCCGGCGACCGTCACGATCAGGTCCCCGCCGGCCAGGCCGGCCCGCGCCGCCGGGCTGTCCTCGGTGACGTCGCGGATCAGCACCCCCTCCAGGTCGGGCAGGCCCACCGCCCGCCGCAGCCGCCGGGCCACGTGGCCCGGCGCGATGGAGACGCCGAGCCGCGGGGTGCGGGCCGACTCGCCGCGGGCCAGCGCGTCGACCCGGCCGCGCAGCGTCGCGTCGGCCGGGATGGCCAGGTAGAAGCCCTCGCCGAGGCGGTTGGTGTTGATGCCGAGCAGGTGGCCCGCCGCGTCGAGCACGGGGCCGCCCGAGGAGCCGGGCGGCAGCGGGGCGGTGTGCTCCAGGCTGCCGCTGATCCGGCGGCCGCGCGGGCCGCGGAAGGTCCGCTCGATGCCGGACACGAACCCGAACGTCACGCGCAGCCCCCGGCCGCCTGGGTTGGCCAGCGCGAACACCGGCAGCCCGACGCTGGCCGCGCCGTCGGACCACGGCAGCGCCGGCGCTCCGGCGGTGTCCACGGAGATGACGGCCAGGTCGCCGTCGATGTCGTGCCCCGCCGCCGTGCCCTCGGCGGTGTGCCCGTCGGCGAAGGTGACCTCCACCTGGTCGCCCCGCACGTTGTGCGCGTTGGTCAGGACCTGCCCGTCGCCGAGCACGATGCCCGACCCGGCCCCCCACCGCTGCCCGATGCCCACGACCGAGGAGCCGGCGCTCTCGGCCAGCTGCGTGATGCCCGCCTGGATCTCGTCCAGTGCCGTCATGACCGCCTCCTAGTAAGTAGTAAGTAGTAAGTAGTAGCTTGCAACTTACTACCAACTCAAGCAGTGTCAACGCGACAGCTACGATCGGTTGATCGCTGACCGCGAACGGAAGGTGCCTAAGGTGACCGTGCCGGTCAGGGGGGACGACCCCCCTAGCCCCCCCGCGCCGCCTGCCGGCGGCAAGCCCAGACAGCAGGAGGAATCCTCACCGCTCGCCGAGGCGCTGGCGAGCGTGGGGGACCGGTGGACGCTGCTGGTGGTGGAGGCGCTGCTGGCCGGGCCGCGGCGGTTCAACGACCTGCTGGCCCAGATCCCCGGCCTGGCCGCGAACATCCTGTCCGAGCGGCTCAAGCGCCTGGAGCGCGAGGCGCTGCTGGTCGCCCGGCCGTACTCGGAGCGGCCGCCGCGGATGGCCTACGAGCTGACCGGCGAGGGCCGGGAGCTGGCCGGGGCGCTGCGCTTGCTGGCCCGATGGGGCGCTCGGCACGCCGACCCGGCGCAGGCCGCCCGGCACGCGGCCTGCGGCACCCCGCTGGAGGCCCGCTGGTACTGCCCGACCTGCGATGACCTGGTCGAGGCCGGCCAGGCCGAGGAGGAGCACTCCGAGGAGCACTTGATCTAGCGCCGGCCTGACGCCGGCCTGCGCCGGGCTATCGCAGCGCGGCGTTCATCTCGGCGTAGCCGATGCCGCCGGCGCAGGCCGAGTAGGTCCCGGCCGTCAGCAGCTCGGCGGCGGCGCGGGCAGCGACCCCGTAGGCGGCCTGGGCGATGGCCGTGCCCAGGCTGACCCGCGCGGCCCCGGCCGCCGCGAGCTCGGCCACGGGCGGGGCGCCGGGCCCGGCCATCACCGCGACCGGCAGCGGCCCGGCGGCCAGCTCGGCGATGGCCGCGGGGTCGGTCAGGCCGGGCACGAAGATGCTGTCCGCCCCGGCCGCGGCGTAGGCGACCGCCCGGTCCGCGGCCGCCGCCAGCAGCTCGGCGGTCCGGCCCTGGCCGGCCAGGAACATGTTGATCCACAGCGGCACGCCGAGCCGCGCGGCGGCCGCCCTGGCCGCCGCCAGCCGGTCGGCCTGCTCGGCCGGGTCGATCAGGCCGGCCTGGCCGGGGAGCCGGTCCTCGAGGTTCACGCCCACCGCCCCGGCCCGGATCACCGCGGCCACCGTGGCCATGACGGCGTCGGCGCCCGGCCCGTAGCCGGCCTCGATGTCGGCGGTCACCGGCACCGTCACCGCGGCCGCGATGCGCCCGGTGGCCGCCGCGGCCCGGCCGGCGCCGAGATCGGCGGCGTCGGGTACGCCGAGCGACCAGGCCACGCCGCCGCTGGTGGTGGCGATGGCCCGGGCGCCGGCGGCGGCGATGGTGACGGCGGAGGCGACGTCCCAGGCGTTGGGCAGCAGCAGCGGGTCGCCGGGCCGGTGCAGGCGGGCGAACGTCTCGGCCCGGCTGAGCCGGGCCGGCGCTCGGGCTGGTGGTGGCGGAAGTGGTGGTGTCGGAAGTGGTGGTGTCGGAAGTGGTCATGACCTTGACGCTAGGGCGGCGCGCCCGGCCGGTCCGGCCACATCCGGACCAGCCGGGCCGCCCCGTCAGCAGGCCGCGACCAGCTCGTGGTCGATCTCGACGAACTCGACGATCAGGCTCGCGAACTGGCCCGCGATGAGGTCGCGGTAGGCCGGCGAGCCGGTGTGCGCGTCGTAGGCGGCCTGATCGGCGAAGTGCTCGACGAACAGGAGGTAGTCCGGCTTGGCCGGGTCCCGGTACACCCGGAAGGACACGGTGCCTTCCTCGGCGGCAGGGCCGAGCGGCGCGAACTCCCGCACGATGGCCTCGACCTTGTCCTGCGTGCCGGGCTGAAGCTTGATGGGGAACACCTTGACCAGCATCCTGGGTCTCCTTGATCGTCGTGCCGGGTCCGGGCGCCGCGGGCGCGGCGCACATCCGGCAGGATGGCCGCACCGCCGCGCCCGGGTCCGGCCAGATCCGGACCTGTCTGCCCGGCCCGGTCCGCCAGGCCCCGTCCGCCAGGCCCCGTCCGCCCGGCTCCGGCCGCCTGGGCGGGTGGTGTCCAGATCCGGCCAGACTCCGGCGCCGGCGGTGGCGTATACCTGGGCCCATGACCACGTACTCGGCCGTCGTCACCACCGGCATCTACTGCCGGCCGGGGTGCGGGGCCAGGCCGCTGGCCAGCAACGTCCGCACCTTCGAGCTGGCCGCGGCGGCCGAGGCGGCCGGGTACCGGGCCTGCCTGCGCTGCCGGCCCTACCGGGTGTCGGGCCCGGTGGACCTGGGCGCCCCGGAGCTGGTCTGCCAGGCGGTGCAGATGATCATCTACGGCGCGCTGGACGACGGCGGCACCGAGGCCGCGCTGGCCGGCCGGGCGGGCGTGTCCGCCCGGCACCTGCGTCGGCTGTTCCTCCAGCACCTGGGGGCCACCCCGGACCAGCTGGCCCGGTCCCGGCGGGCCCACTTCGCCCGCCGGCTGCTCGACGACACCGACCTGACCGCCCTGGACATCGCGTTCGCGGCCGGGTTCGGCAGCCTGCGCCAGTTCAACCGGGCCATGCGGGAGGTGTTCCGCGCCTCGCCCAGCGACCTGCGCCGCCGCCGGCACCGCGCCGACCGGCTGGTCACCGACGGCGGGCTGGCGCTGCGGCTGCCGGTGCCGCCCGGCTACGACTGGGCCGTGGTCCGGGCGTTCCTCGGCGCGCGGGCGGTGCCCGGCGTCGAGGCGGTGGACGGCCCGGCCTACCGCCGCACGATCACGGTGGCGGGTGCGGCCGGGCTGATCGAGGTCGAGCCCGGCGGCGCCGGGAACGTGCTGCTCCGGGTTCACCTGCCGTACTGGGAGGGCCTGATCCACCTGGTCGGGCGGATCACCCGGCTGCTGGGCGCGGACGCCGACTACGCCGCCGGCGCGGCCGCCCTGGCCGCCGACCCGGTGCTCGGGCCCCTGGTC
>JBOHCO010000959.1:0-2671 GCA_050698895.1 Streptosporangiaceae bacterium | reverse complement strand
CCCCGGTCGCGTCTAAACCCCGGAGGCACCACAGTGACACGCCCGGCTCACAGCCCCGGCGAGTGGCTGGTTTCCCGGCGTCACGTCGACCTCCTGCGCGTTTCCAGCGCCATGTGTCGTTCTTTCTGCTGATCCGTTCCTAGCGGATTTCCTGCCCCATTTCCCCGCGTGGCCGGGTTACCCCCGGCGCGACACGATGACTCCTGTCCGCGCGCCAGCAGAAGAAGGATGCCTGCATGCCGTCGCCCCAACGGCGAGGTCAGGGCCAGTGGGCCCTGGGCCACCTCGAGCCGCTGAACGCCGCCGAACGCTTCAAGAAGGACGACGCCGGGCTGAACGTCCGCGACCGGATCGTCAACCGGTACGCCTACCTGGGGTTCGACTCCATCGACCCGGCCGACCTGCGCGGCCGGTTCCGCTGGTGGGGGCTGTACACCCAGCGCCGGCCGGGCATCGAGGGCGGCCGCACCGGCGCCCTGGAGGATGCCGAGATCGAGGACAGCTACTTCATGATGCGGGTCCGCATCCCCGGCGGGCAGCTCAGCTCGGACCAGCTGCGCACGGTCGCGGACGTCGCCAAGGAGTACGGCCGCGACCTGGCCGACATCACCGACCGGCAGAACGTCCAGTACCACTGGATCCGGATCGAGGATGTCCCGGACATCTGGGCCCGGCTGGAGGAGGTCGGGCTGTCCTCCATCCAGGCCTGCGGCGACGTGCCGCGCAACATCCTGGGCTGCCCGGTAGCCGGGATCGACGACGGGGAGATCCTGGACGCCACGGCCGTGCTGCGGGCCACCGAGGCGGTGGCCGCGAACAACCCCGAGTTCGGCAACCTGCCCCGCAAGTTCAAGACCGCGATCTCGGGGTGCGCGTCGCACTGCACCGCGCACGAGGTGAACGACATCTCGTTCGTGGGCGTGCTCGGGCCGGACGGCACGCCCGGCTTTGACCTGTGGGTGGGCGGCGGCCTGTCCACCAACCCGATGATCGCCCAGCGCCTGGGCGTGTTCGTCCGGCCCGACCAGGTGCCCGCCGTCTGGGCCGGGGTCGCGGGCCTGTTCCGCGACTACGGCTACCGGCGGCTGCGCAGCCGGGCCCGGATCAAGTTCCTGGTCGCGGACTGGGGCGTGGAGAAGTTCCGGGAGGTGCTGGAGACCGAGTACCTCGGCGAGGCGCTGCCCGACGGCCCGGCGCCCGCGGCCCCGGCAGGCGGCCGCGACCACATCGGCGTGCACCGCCAGAGCGACGGGCGCTTCTACGTGGGCGTGGCCCCGCACGTGGGACGCAGCTCCGGCACCCAGCTCTGGCAGGTGGCCGAGCTGGCCGACGCCTACGGCTCCGGCCGGATCCGCACCACCACCGAGCAGAAGCTGCTGATCCTCGACGTCCCCGAGGACCGGCTGCCGGACCTGCTCGCGGACCTGGAGGGGACCGACCTGCAGGCCAGGCCGTCGGTCTTCCGCCGCGGCACGATGGCCTGCACCGGCATCGAGTTCTGCAAGCTGGCCATCGTCGAGACCAAGGGCCGGGCCCGCGAGCTGTACACCGAGCTGGAGCGCCGGCTGCCGGACTTCGACACGCCGATCACCATCAACGTGAACGGCTGCCCCAACTCCTGCGCCCGCTTCCAGCTCGCCGACATCGGCCTCAAGGGCTCGATCGTGGACGGCACCGAGGGCTTCCAGGTCCACCTGGGCGGCTCGCTGGGCACCGACCCGTCGTTCGGCCGCAAGCTGCGCGGCCTGAAGGTGACCGCCGAGGGGCTGACCGACTACGTCGAGCAGCTGCTGCGCAGCTACCGGGCCGATCGCACCGAGGGCGAGGAGTTCGCCGCCTGGGTGCGCCGGGCCGACGAGAAGCTGCTCACAACGGCCAGTACGGCCGGCGCAACTAGCACGGGAGGTGCGCAGTGAGCGAGCCGGAGGGGCGCGGCGCCGCCTGGACTGAGGAGCGAGGAACGAGCGACGAGGGAAGGCGGCGCCCCAAGGCGCCCCGGAGGCGAGCGGGGGCCAACACATGAGCGAGCGACAGGTGCCGTTCTTCTGCCCGTACTGCGGCGAGGAGACGCTGCGGCCCTCGGGTCCCGACGCGGGCGAGTGGGAGTGCGGGGCGTGCGCCCGCGGGTTCCAGCTCCGCTTCGTGGCCGTCATGCGGCCGCCGCGCCACGACCCGCTGACCGGGCTGGCGTCGTGAGCGTGCCCCCCGTGTATCCCCTGGGGCTGGACCTGACCGGCCGCAAGGTGGTGGTGGTCGGCGGCGGCCGGGTGGCCCTGCGCCGGACCAGGGCGCTGGTCGAGGCCGGCGCGCTGGTCACCGTCATCGCTCCGCGCTTCGAGACCGATTTTCTCAAACAAAAGGTGGCCCAGGTGACCGGGCCTGCCGCTGGATCCGAGATCATGCTGGTGCGGCGCGAGTACCGGGACGGCGACCTGGCCGGAGCCTGGCTGGTGCACGCGGCCACCGATAACCCGGCCGTCAACGCGGCCGTCGCGGCGGCGGCGGACCGGGACCGGGTCTGGTGCGTGCGCGCCGACGACGCCGCCGCCTCGGCGGCGTGGACGCCGGCCGTCACCCGGCACGGCGACGTCACGGTCGCGGTCACGGCCGGCGGGGACCCGCGCCGGTCCCAGGCGCTGCGCGCGGCCATCGCCACGGCGCTGGCCGAGGG
>JBOHCO010000958.1:0-12040 GCA_050698895.1 Streptosporangiaceae bacterium | reverse complement strand
GGTCCCGGCGGAGGCGGTCCCGGCGGCCGATCGCGGCCCGGCGGCGGGCGTCCCGGTGCCGGCCGGGGAGCGGATCACCCCCGACCTTCAGGACGCGGTTACGGTCGCGGCCCTGGCCAGGGAACCCGAGCCCGAGTCCGGCCCGGCCGTCCGACCCAGCGCCCCGCCCCGGCCGGTCACCGGCGGGGCCGGTCCGGCGGGCGGGGTGGCGCTGGCCGAGTGCTCGGCGGTGACCCGCCGGTTCGGCCACTTCACCGCCGTCCGCGAGGTCAGTCTGCGGGTCGGGCCGGGGGAGATCGTCGGCCTGCTCGGGGCCAACGGCGCGGGCAAGACCACGCTGATCCGCATGCTGCTCGGCCTGCTGCCCGCCTCCGGCGGCACCATCGCCCTGTTCGGGGCGCCGCCTTCGCGGGCCACCCGGCGCCGGATCGGCTACGTTCCCCAGGGCCTGGGCCTGTACGACGACCTGACCGTGGCGGAGAACCTGAGCTTCTCGGCGGCCGTGTTCGGCGTCCCGGCCGAGGCGGTCCCGGCGGAGGCGGTCCCGGCGGCCGATCGCGGCCCGGCGGCGGGCGTCCCGGTCGGGCGGCTGCCGCCGGGCGTCCAGCGGCGGGCCGCGTTCGCCCAGGCCCTGGCGCACCGGCCCGACCTGCTGATCCTGGACGAGCCCACGTCCGGCGTGGATCCGCTGGGCCGGGCGCGGCTGTGGGATACCGTCCGGACAGCGGCCGAGGCGGGCGCCGGGGTGCTGGTGACCACGCACTACATGGAGGAGGCCCACGAGTGCGACCGGCTGGTCATCATGGCCGATGGCGCGGTGGTGGCCCGGGGCACGCCCGCCGAGGTGATCGGCGACGCGACGGTGACGGTGGTGGAGACGAGCGAGTGGCGGGCCGCGTTCGGGCGGCTCGAGGACCAGGGACTGGACGTGAACCTGGCCGGGAGCGCGCTGCGGGTGCCCGGTGCCGGCCCGGACGCGGTGCGCCAGGCGCTGGGCGAGGCCCGCGCCGGGACCGGGGGCGAGACCGGGCCCGGGGCGAGGGCCGGAGTCAGGGTCTATTCGGCGCCGGCGACCCTGGAAGAGCGGTTCTTCCAGTTGGTCGAGCGCAGCCAGGCGGCGGACAGCCCGCGGGGAGGCGCGTGAGCACCGATGACTGAGCGGGCCGACGGCGCGCGGGCGGGCCGGTCCCGCGGCGGCCGACGGGCCGGGGACAGCGGGACCAGGGAGGCCATCCTGGACGCCGCCCGCCGCCAGTTCGCCGACCGCGGCTACGACGGGGCCACGATACGTGGCATCGCCGCCGACGCCGCCGTCGACCCGGCGCTGGTGCACCACTTTTACGGCACCAAGGAGCAGCTGTTCGCGGCGGCCATGCGGCTGCCGGTGGTGCCCGGCGAGGTGCTCACGGCCGCGTTCGCCGAGGTCGCGGACGGCCAGGGGAGCGGGTCCGGCGGCCTGGGCGAGCACCTGGTCCGGATGGCGCTGACGGTCTGGGAGCGCACCGAGGTCCGCGGCGTCTTCCTGGGCCTGCTGCGGTCGGCGCTGACCAGCGAGCAGGCCGCCGACATGTTCCGCGGCTTCATCGCCGACGCCATCCTGGGCCCGGTCGCGGCGGTGGCCCGCGCCCGCCACCTCGCAGGCGGCCCGGGCGGCGAGGACGGCGCTGGCGGCGAGGACGGCGCTGGCGGCGAGGAGGAGGCCGCCTACCGGGCCGGGGCGGTGGCCACCCAGATGCTCGGGCTGGCCCTGAGCCGGTACGTGATCAAGCTGGAGCCCATCGCCTCGGCCAGCCCCGACGACCTGGCCGCCACGGTCGGGCCCACGCTGGACCGCTACCTCACCGGTCCCATCGGCCGGCCGTGACCGTTAGTGAGGCGCGCCCCGCAGCCGCGGTTCGGTAGGCTAGAGGTAACACGGCGTTGATCCGGCCATCACCGGTGAGCCTCCGGAAGAACGGGCGCGGTTGCTGACCAGGCATCGCGCCTCACTAGAACCGGACGGGCGGGCCCGTCACAGCCTGCGAATGAAGCGGTCGCGTCCCCGGCTTCCGGCCGGAGCGCACGCGGCAAGCGAGGTGGTACCGCGGTGCCGCCCGGGCCAAGCGCCCGGGTGATGTCGTCCTCGTCCGGAGAGACGGCCGACCGCGAAGGATCACCGATGAGCTACCCCAAGGTCTCCACCGCTGGGCTGGACGCCGCCGGACCCGGCGCCGTCGGCCAGGACGAGACGGGCGCGAGCACGGCCAGCGGCGGCGTGCCCGCCGGCCCCCGCTTTCCCGAGATCGAGGAGCGGGTGCTGGCCTACTGGGCGGCCGACGACACCTTCCGGGCCTCGGTCAGCAACCGGCCGGCTGGCCAGGACGGCAGCAACGAGTTCGTGTTCTATGACGGCCCGCCGTTCGCCAACGGCCTGCCGCACTACGGCCACCTGCTCACCGGCTACGTCAAGGACCTGGTCCCGCGCTATCAGACCATGCGCGGCAAGCGGGTGGACCGGCGGTTCGGCTGGGACACCCACGGGCTGCCGGCCGAGCTGGAGGCGATGAGCCAGCTCGGCATCAAGACCAAGGAAGAGATCGAGCAGCTCGGCATCGGCAAGTTCAACGAGGCCTGCCGCGAGTCGGTGCTGCGCTATCGCCAGGACTGGCGGGACTACGTCACCCGCCAGGCCCGCTGGGTCGACTTCGACCGGGATTACAAGACGCTCGACGTGACCTACATGGAAAGCGTCATGTGGGCGTTCAGGCAGCTCTACGACAAGGGGCTGGTCTACGAGGGCTTCCGCTGCCTGCCCTACTGCTGGAACGACGAGACTCCGCTGTCCGCGCACGAGCTGCGGATGGACGAGGACGTCTACCAGATGCGCCAGGACCCGGCGGTGACGGTCGGCTACCGGCTGGAGACCGGCGAGCTGGCGCTGATCTGGACCACCACGCCGTGGACGCTGCCGTCCAACCTGGCCATGGCGGTCCACCAGGACGTGGACTACGTGGTCGTCGAGTCCGGCTTCTCCGGCACCACCGAGCGCTACGTGCTGGCCGCCGACCGGCTGGCCGCCTACGCGCGCGAGCTGGGCGAGGACCCGGTGATCGTGCGCCGCTGTAAGGGCGCCGAGCTGGTCGGGCTGCGGTACACCCCGCCGTTCAGCTACTTCCTGGGCCACGACAAGTCGCACGTGGTGCTGCACGCCGACTACGTGACCACGGCCGACGGCACCGGCATCGTGCACATCGCGCCGGCCTTCGGCGAGGAGGACAAGCTCCTCACCGACCAGTACGGGATCGTGCCCGTCGTCCCGGTCGGGCCCGACGGCAAGTTCACCTACCCGGTGTCGGAGTACGCCGGGATCCTGGTCCTGGACGCCAACCTGCCGATCATCGACCACCTCAAGGCCCGGACCCAGGGCGATTCACGGGGCGGCGCCGACGCCGGCGCCACCACCGAGGGCACGGTGCTGCTGCGCCGCGAGACCTACGATCACTCCTATCCGCACTGCTGGCGGTGCCGTCGGCCGCTCATCTACATGGCCGTGACCTCCTGGTTCGTGTCGACCACCACGATCAGGGACCGGATGCTCGAGCTGAACGAGCAGATCACCTGGGTTCCCGAGCACGTCAAGCACGGCCAGTTCGGCAAGTGGCTGGAGAACACCAGGGACTGGTCGATCAGCCGGAACCGGTTCTGGGGCAGCCCGATCCCGGTGTGGAAGTCGGACAACCCGGCCTACCCGCGCATCGACGTGTACGGCTCGCTGGAGCAGCTTCAGGCCGACTTCGGCGTCGAGGTGACCGACCTGCACCGGCCCGCCATCGACGAGCTGACCCGGCTTAACCCGGACGACCCGACCGGCGAGTCGGTCATGCGCCGGGTCACCGACGTGCTGGACTGCTGGTTCGAGTCCGGCTCGATGTCGTTCGCCCAGGTGCACTACCCGTTCGAGAACTCGGACTGGTTCGAGCACCACTTCCCCGGCGACTTCATCGTGGAGTACATCGGGCAGACCCGCGGCTGGTTCTACACCATGCACGTGATGGCGTCCGCGCTGTTCGGCCGGCCGGCGTTCGAGACCTGCATGAGCCACGGCATCGTGCTCGGCTCCGACGGGCAGAAGATGTCCAAGTCGCTGCGCAACTACCCGGACGTGCGCGAGGTGTTCGACCGGGACGGCGCCGACGCGATGCGCTGGTTCCTGATGTCCTCGCCCATCCTGCGCGGCGGCAACCTGATCGTCACCGAGCCGGGCATCCGGGAGGGCGTCCGACAGGTGCTGATCCCGCTGTGGAACAGCTGGTACTTCTTCAGCCTGTACGCCAACGCGGCCGGCTACGAGGCGGCGCCGACCGCGGCGTCGGATGACCTGCTCGACCGGTACCTGCTGGCCAAGTTGCGGCAGTTCGTCGAGACGGTGCAGCGGCAGCTGGACCACTACGAGATCGCCAACGCCTGCGACGCCACCCGGACGTTCCTGGACGTGCTCACCAACTGGTACATCCGGCGCTCGCGCGAGCGGTTCTGGGGCACCGGCGAGGCCGCCGAGTCGGTGGCCCGCCAGGCCTTCGACACCCTCTACACCGCGCTGGAGGTGACCTGCCGGGCCACGGCGCCGCTGCTGCCGCTGACCACCGAGGAGGTCTGGCGCGGCCTGACCGGCGAGCGCTCGGTGCACCTGGCCGACTGGCCGGACGTGTCCGGGCTGCCGTCCGACCCCGGCCTGGTGGCGGCGATGGACCGCGCGCGCGACGTGTGCTCGGCCGCCGCCTCACTTCGGAAGACGAACAAGCTGCGCGTGCGGCTTCCGCTTCCGGAGCTGACGGTCGTGGCCGCGGATGCGGAGACGCTGGCCGACTTCACCGCGCTGATCGCCGACGAGGTGAACGTCCGCGAGGTGACCCTGCTGGACGTGGCCGACGCCGCGGCCCAGCAGATCCAGGTGTCGCAGCGGCTGACGGTCAACGCCCGGGCCGCGGGCCCGCGCCTGGGCCGGGACGTGCAGGCCGTGATCAGGGCCAGCAAGTCGGGCGACTGGTCGGTGGACACCCTGGGCCTGGTCACCGTCGGCGGCGTCAAGCTGGAGGCCGGCGAGTACACCATCGACACGGTGGTGGCCGACGGCGCGGGCGCCACCGCGACGCTGCCCGGCGGCGGCTTCATCGTGCTGGACACCGCGGTGACGCCGGAGCTGGCCGCCGAGGGGCTGGCCCGCGACGTGATCCGCGCGGTGCAGCAGGCCCGGCGGACGGCCGGGCTGGACGTGGCCGACCGGATCGCGCTGACCATCGCCGCGACGCCGGCCGCCCAGGCGGCGATGCGCGCCCACCAGGAGCTCATCGCCAGGGAGACGCTGGCCACCAAGCTGGAACTGGCCGATGCGGCGGCGCTGGACGGCGACCCGGCGGCGGGCGAGCCGGTCCCGGTGGGCGACGGCGAGTCGGTCCGGGTCCGCGTCACCGCCTAGGAGAAGTGGGTGACCGGGCGCGCGAGGAGAGTCCCGTCCACCGCGATGTCGACTTTCTCGTTGTAGAAGGCGATCAGGCCCGCGATGGGCAGGAGCTGGCGGGTCGGGAAGTCGTAGGACCAGGCCAGGTCCTGGTGCACCGCCGAGCCCGAGCGCACCGACCAGTAGCCGGTCGTCCGGCCCTTGTAGGGGCAGGCCGTGACTGTGGCCGACGGCACCAGGTGCTCGAAGTCGACCTCGGTGCGGTTCAGGTAGTAGCGGGTCGGCAGCCCGGTCTCGAACACCATGACCGGCGACGACGACTGCGCCAGCAGCAGGCCGTCCAGCTCGACCCGCACGGTGCGGGCGGAGCGCACCGCATCCACCCGGCTGTAGGGGCTGCGGGGATGGACGAAGACCTCCTCGTCCTCCTCGTACCAGGCGTCCAGCGCAGCCCAGTCGAAGCGCACGGTCCCGGCCAGGCCGTCCAGCGCGTCGACGCCGTAGACGCGGGCGCAGCCCGCCCGGCTCACCCCGCCGGCCCGCAGCCCGTGCACCCGCGCCGTGCCCCGGCTCAGCTTCTCCTCGCGGCCGGAGTCGACCAGGACGCCGGGACGCACGTCACTCACCGGGAGGTAGTACTGCGGATAGTTGCTCCACTCCCAGACGTACCGGGCCCGCCGGGTGTCCACGATGGTCTCCCCGCCGAGCACCGCGCGGATCCGGCGCGGCACCGGCTCGACGTGGTCGACCGGCACGATCGCTTGCGGGTAGTCGCTCATCGCTGCCTCCAGGGAAAGGGCGCCAGGTCTGGTTCTACCCAGCTCGCCCGGGCCCGCGCGGAGGCCAGCACCGACGAGCTGTAATGCCCCCTGAGCAGCCGCTTGTCCAGCAGCCGGGGATGACGGGCGGCGAAACTGTCGAAGTCGGCCGGGCCGGGGCCGGCCTGATCGGCGGCCAGGTGGTGGCCCACGATCTCGGTCCAGGCCCAGGTCACGGTGGCGTTGTACTTCTGCGGCGCTCCGGCGTAGGCGGTGAGGTGGCGCAGCCACCGGCCGATCCGCTCCGCCGCCCCGGCCGTCCCGTACCGCCGCACGGCCAGGAACGCCAGGTGCACGTGCTCCCGGTGCCCGAAGCCCCCCGTCTCGGCCCCGGACGGCACGATCTGGTCCAGCAGCTCGGTCAGCTCCCTGGGCACCCCAGCCTGGTGTCCGCCAGCCTGGTGTCCGTAAGCCTGGTGTCCGTCAGGCTCATGCCGGTCGTTGGTCATCTTGCCTCCTCAGTCAGTGCGTTCAGCACGGCGCGGAACCCGGCCAGCTCGCCCTCGCTGACCCCCGACAGCGCCGCCCGCTCCAGCCGCCGGACCGCCCGGTCCACGGCCGCCGCCGTGTCCCGGCCCGGCCCCGTGAGCTCGACCACGAACGACCGCCGGTCGGCCGGGTCCAGCTCCCGCACCACCAGCCCCCGGCCCGCCAGCCGGTCCAGCACGCTGGTCAGCGTGGTCGGCCGGGTCGCGGTGGCCGCGGCCAGCTCGCCGACCGCGCGCGGCCGGCCGTCGGCCAGCACGGCCAGCACGTTGGTCTCCGAGTTGTTCAGGCCCAGCCCGGCCAGGTCCCTGGCCAGCACGTGCAGCGTGGCGTGGGTGGCCCGCTGCAGGGCCAGGACCGCCCCGCTCAGCAGATCTGTCACGAAAATGGATAATACCAAATTGGGGTAACCCTTCAAGCCGGCCCGGCCGGCTCGTTACGATCATCGGGTGGACACCATGCTGGGAGACTGCGCGCTCGAGGACCTGCGGCGACGGAAGAGCTTCAAGTGGCGGGCGTACCCCGGCGATGTGCTCCCCGCGTTCGTGGCCGAGATGGACTTCAACATCGCCGAGCCGATCAAGAACGCCATCCGCGAGGCGCTGGACACCAACGACTGCGGCTACCCCGACAAGGGCGAGCTGGGCGACGCCTATGCCGGGTTCGCGTCCGCGCGGCTGGGCTGGGCCGCCGACCCCGCGCTGGTCGTGCCCATCCCCGACGTGATGACCGGCATCGTCGAGGCCATTACCGCGCTGACCCCGCCCGGCTCGGCCGTGGCCATCAGCCCGCCGGTCTACCCGCCGTTCTTCTTCCGGCTCCGGCTGGCCGACCGGCGGCTGGCCGAGGCGCCGCTCAGCAACTCCGGCGGCCGTTACGACCTGGACCTCGACGCGCTGGACCGGGTCCTGGCCGCCGAGGACGTCCACGCCTACCTGCTGTGCAGCCCGCACAACCCGGTCGGCCGGGTCTGGTCCCGCGACCAGCTGCTGGCCGTCGCCGACCTGTGCGCGCGGCATGACACCGTGCTGCTGGTGGACGAGATCCACGCCCCGCTGGTGCTGCCCGGCGCCTCGTACGTGCCGTTCGGCTCCCTGGACCATCCCATGACCGAGCGGGCCATCGTGTTCACCTCGGCCACCAAGGGCTGGAACATCCCCGGCGTCAAGTGCGGCGTGGCCGTCGCCGGGTCGCCCGCTTCCGCCGCGATGCTGGAGGAGCGCTGGGATGCCCTGCTCGCCGCCCAGCTCGGCGTGGTCGCCTCCGTCGCCGCCTTCACCAGCGCCCGGCCCTGGCTCGACGCCATGCTGGGCCAGATCGACGAGAACCGCCGGCTGCTGACCCGCCTGCTGGCCGACAACCTGCCCGCCGTCCGCTACGTCCCGCCCGAGGCCAGCTTCCTGACCTGGCTGGACTGCCGCCCTCTGGACCTCGGCGACGACCCCTCCGAGGCGTTCCTGGAGCGCGGGCGGGTCGCGCTCAGCCCCGGCCCGCACTTCGGTGACGCGGGGCGGGGCTACGCGCGGCTGAACATCGGCACCTCGCCCGCGCTCATCGGCGAGGCCGTCAAGCGGATGGCCGCCGCGGTGTCCTAGAACCCGAAGATCACCGCTTTTTTTCATTAACAAGAGGCTGGCGGGCGTTAGTGTCCCGCCGTCAGCCGGTCCGCGCTTCCCGGCCGGAACAGCCGGGCGTCACGGGTCGTTGCTCCGGGTATGAGCACAGCGACCACGCAGGCCCGAGGCGCCAGCCCGGTGGACTTCGCGACCTACGGCGACTACGGGGACTACCTGGCCAAAAAGCGCGCCGCCGCGCCGCCGCCCCGGTCCGGTGAGTTCGTCCGGGCGCCGTACCCGTTCCAGGGCCGGATCACGGCCGACGGGTCCAGCGGCTACCCGGCCGAGGCGGGCCGCTACCACCTCTACGTCTCCTGGGCCTGCCCGTGGGCGCACCGGTCGGCCATCGTGCGCAGGCTGCTCGGCCTGGAGGAGGTCATCTCGCTGTCGGCCGTGGACCCCGTCCGGGACGGCCGCGGCTGGGCGTTCCGCGACGGTGACGGCTACTCGCTGGATCCGGTCAACGGGTTCGCGGTGCTGCGCGAGGCCTACGAGGCGACCGAGCCGGGCTACGACGGCCACATCTCGGTGCCGGTGCTGTGGGACCGGCAGACCGGCCGCATGGTGTCCAACAACTTCCCGGACATCACCATCGACCTGGACACCCAGTTCGGCCGCTGGGCCAACCCCGCTTACGATCCGTACCCCGCGGCGCTGCGCCCGGAGATCGACGCGGTCAACGAGACCGTCTACGCGGCGGTCAACAACGGCGTCTACCGGTGCGGCTTCGCCACCACCCAGGACAGCTACCACGAGGCGTTCACCCGCCTGTTCGCGGTGCTGGACGACCTGGAGCAGCGGCTGGGGGAGCGGCGCTACCTGACCGGCGACACGATCACCGAGGCCGATGTCCGGCTGTGGGTCACGCTGGCCCGGTTCGACTCGGTCTACTACTCGCACTTCAAGGCCAACCTGCGCCGCATCACCGACTACCCGAACCTGTGGGCGTACGCCCGTGACCTGTACGCGCTGCCCGCCTTCCGCCAGACCACGCGCTTCGACCAGATCAAGCGGCACTACTACGTGACCCACCCGCACCTGAACCCGTCCCGCATCGTGCCCGACGGCCCGGTGCTGGACTGGACCCCGGCGGCGGGTCGTTAGGGTCTCGTAGTCTTCGCCCGGTTTAGTCGTCAGTCTTTGCGGGCTTATCCGACCATGTGTTCCGTGTGCCGGGACTGGCCGCGGAAAAGCTGGCCTGGCCAGCGGGCACGTTCCGTGCGAATGTGGTAACGAGCCCCGGCCCATTGCCAGCATTTGGAGGTCAGATGGGCAGGGATGTCCCAGCCATCTCGGTCAGCCAGCAGGACCGGCGTGCCTACCGCGAGAAGGTGCGCGTGTGCCTGGACGTGCTGGCCCGGATGCTGCGTGAGTCCCGCTTCGAGAACGAGGCGCCTCAGCTCGGCCTGGAGATCGAGCTGGACCTGGTCGACGAGGCCGCGCTGCCGGCCATGCGCAATACCCAGGTGCTGGCCGCGATCTCCGACCCCAGCTGGGCCAGCGAGCTCGGCCAGTTCAACCTGGAGATCAACGTCGCGCCCCGGCAGCTGGCCGGGGACGCGTTCACGCAGCTCGAAGCCAGCGTGCGGGCCATCCTGAACCACGCCGACAAGCGGGCCCTGGAGGTCGGCTCCCGGCTGGTCATGGTCGGCATCCTGCCCACGCTGCGGCCGTCCGACGTCACCCAGCACGCGATGTCGGACAACCCGCGCTACCGGATGCTGAACGAGCAGATGTTCGCCGCCCGCGGCGAGGAGATGCAGATCTGCATCGAGGGCCCGGAGCGGCTGCTGGCCCACGTGGACACGATCATGCCCGAGGCGGCGTGCACCAGCGTCCAGTTCCACCTCCAGGTCAGCCCGGAGTCGTTCGGCAGCTACTGGAACGCGGCCCAGGCGGTGGCCGGCGTCCAGGTGGCGCTGGCCGCCAACTCGCCGTTCCTGTTCGGCCGGGAGCTGTGGCGGGAGACCCGGCTGCCGCTGTTCGAGCAGGTGACCGACACCCGGCCCGAGGAGCTGAAGGAGCAGGGCGTCCGGCCCCGGGTCTGGTTCGGGGAGCGGTGGATCACCTCGGTGTTCGACCTGTTCGAGGAGAACCTGCGTTACTTCCCGGCGCTGCTGCCCCTGCGCGAGGACGAGGACCCGGTCGCCGCGCTGGACTGCGGCCAGGCGCCGGAGCTGGCCGAGATGACCCTGCACAACGGGACCGTCTACCGGTGGAACCGGCCGGTGTACGCGGTCGAGGACGGGCGGCCGCACCTGCGGGTGGAGAACCGGGTGCTGCCCGCGGGCCCGACCGTCCTGGACGTGATGGCCAATGCCGCCTTCTACTACGGCGTGGTCCGGGCGCTGGCCGAGGCCGAGCGGCCGATCTGGACCCGGATGTCGTTCTCGGCCGCCGCGGAGAACCTGGCCAACGGGGCCAGGAACGGCATCGACGCCCGGGTCTACTGGCCGGGACTGGGGCAGGTTCCGGTCACCGAGCTGATGCTGCGGCGGCTGCTCCCGATGGCCTGGGAGGGCCTGAGCCAGTGGGGCGTGGACAGCTCCGATGCCGAGCGGCTGCTCGGGGTCATCGAGCAGCGCTGCCTGACCGGGCGCACCGGGGCCACCTGGCAGGTCGAGACGGTGCACGCGCTTAACGGCCCGATGGACCGCCGGAATGCCCTGGTCCGGATGACCCAGGGCTACATCGATCGGATGGCCGCGAACGAGCCCGGGCATCGCTGGCCCGCCCTCTAGCCGGGGCTCCTGATTGGTGTTGGAAGCACCCTCGGTGAGACGATCGCCAGATGACGGCGGCCCCTGACGCGGCCACCCCGGCGCTGCGCCTGAGTTCCGGTCGCGGTCGCTGGGTCCTGGCGGCTACGGTGCTCGGTTCGAGCATGGCGTTCCTCGACTCGACCGTGGTCAACGTCGCACTGCCCACCATCGGCCGGGAGCTGCATGCGTCGCTGGGCGGCCTGCAGTGGACGGTGAACGGCTACACCCTGTCCCTGGCCGGGCTGATCCTGCTCGGCGGCTCGCTCGGCGACCGGCTCGGCCGCCGCCGCCTGTTCGTGATCGGCGTGGTCTGGTTCGCGCTGGCCTCGGCCGCCTGCGGGTTCGCTCCCAGCATCGGGGTGCTGATCGGGGCCCGGGTGCTGGAGGGCGTGGGCGGGGCGCTGCTCACGCCGGGATCGCTGGCCATCATCCAGGCCACCTTCGCCGAGGAGGACCGGCCCCGCGCAGTCGGTGCCTGGTCCGGGCTGGGCGGCGTGGCGGGCGCGGTCGGCCCGCTGCTGGGCGGCGTGCTGGTGCAGTCGGTCGGCTGGCGGTGGGTGTTCTTCCTCAACCTGCCGCTGGCCGTGGTGGTCATCCTGGTCGCGGTGCGGCATGTCCCGGAGACCAGGGACGAGACGACCGCGGGCAAGTTCGATATCGAGGGCGCGGCGCTGGCCGCGCTGGCCCTGGGCGGGGTCACCTACGCGCTGATCGAGGCGTCCAGCCACGGCAGCGGCCGGATTGGCGCGCTGGCCGCCGGGGTGGTCGGGGTGGTCCTGGCCGTCATGTTCGGTGTCGTGGAGCGGCGGCGCACCCGGCACCCGGATCCGGTGGCGCCGATGCTGCCCCTGGACGTGTTCGGCTCGCGCGAGTTCAGCGCGGTGAACATGATCACGTTCCTGGTCTACGGCGCGTTCGGCG
>JBOHCO010000957.1:0-4028 GCA_050698895.1 Streptosporangiaceae bacterium | reverse complement strand
GCGCAGACTATACGAGATCTTCGGCCTGGACCGGTTGGCGCCCAGAAGTTAGGTCATAGGCGCGCACCCGCCCAGCACATGCCACCACCTGCGAAAACGACTCCAAGATCAACTTAGCCAGGAAAGTCGGGCTAGCCCCCCCGCAGCGCCTGCCGGCGGTAAAGCGGATGCCGCCTCCGGGACGACCAGGCTCAGCGCCGATCCGCTGAGCCTGGCCCCGGACCAGATCGACCTGCTCACGGTGCTAGGGACGCAACCGAGTCCGTTCGGGAGCTAGAAACCCGCGGGCGGCCTAGGGCACCGACCACTGCTGATTCGGGCCGCCGTTGCAGGTCCACAGGTCCAGCTGGGTGCCCTCGGTGGTGTTGAAGCCCGGGTCGTCCAGACACTTGCCGGACACCGGATTGACCAGCTGGCCGTTGACGGCCAGCCACTGCTGGTTGGCGCCGCCGTTGCAGGTCCACTCCTCGATGAGCGCCCCGTTGGCCGTGCTGGCCCCGGTGATGTCCAGGCAGCTGCCGTTGACCTGGACGGTGCCGCTGCTGGCCATGGTCCAGGCCTGGGACGAGGGGCTGCCGTTGCAGTCCCACATCTGGATCTTGGTGCCGTTGGCGCTCGATCCGCCGTTGGCGTCGACGCACTCGGCGGTGTCGACGCCCGCGACGATCGGACCGGTCGGCGTGGCCGAGCCGACCAGGGCGACCGACAGGTTGTCGAACTGGTCGGTCTGGTAGCCGCTGGTGCCCAGCCCGATCATGCCCGAGGCGTAGGAGGAGTCGGTGACCGTGCCAACGGTGGTGCCGTTGATGGCCGCGCTGATCGAGCTGCCGTTGAAGGTCAGCGCCAGGTGCTGCCAGGTGCCGGTGCCCGGCGCCGTGACCGTGCCGCTGGCCAGTGTGGTCAGCCCGCCGCCCTTGGAGTTGCGCACGATCGACCAGGCGCCGGTGTTGCTGAGCTGGAGGTAGTAGTCGTTGATGTTGGCCGGCGAGAAGGAGTCCTGGGTGCCGACGCGGCCGAGCAGCTGGACCGCGCCCGCCTGCTGCATCAGCGCGTCGGCGGACACGGTGTAGTTGGCCCAGCTCAGGTTGCCGCCGATGGTGTAGGGGTTGGCGTTGTTGTCCCACTCGATGGGCTGGGTGGCGGCCTGCTGCTGAACGCACTGCCCGGACCGGCCGGCGGCGCACGGCTCGACCTCGAACGCGCCCTGCTGCTGGGACAGGTAGCGCGGCTGCTGGCCGGCGGTGTCGCTGTCGAAGCTGTCGGAGTAGGGCAGCGTCAGCGTGCTCTGCGCCGGGCCGGCCGCGGTGCCCTTGGCCTGCCCCGTCGTGGTGGTCAGCGTGTAGATGTAGCCGGGCTGCACGGTCAGCGAGTAAGAGCCGTTCGCTGGCGTGATGCTGGCCTGCTGGACGAAGGTGCTGGCCGAGGTCGGCGCGGCCACGTTGGTGGACCACACGTGCACCGGGCCGGCCGACAGGCCGCCGGACACGCTGACGGTGACGGTCTGCGCGGCGCTGGCCGTGGTGGTCTCGATGATCGTGGAGTAGTCGGTGCCGTCGGTCGACTTGAGCGTCACGTAGCTGCCGTTGGACTCGGCGCCGCCCAGGTAGCCGGAGCCGGAGTTGAGGAACTGCCATCCGGGCGCGGTGAACTGGGTGACCTGCGCGGTGGCCCACAGGCTCTCGCCCAGGCTGTAGGCGCCCGACCAGGGCTGGTTGGCCAGGATCAGGCCGTCGGTGTTGTAGGGCAGGTTCGGGTAGATGGCGGCGGCCAGCGGCCAGTTGATGTAGGCCGACAGGTCGGCGTCGACGTAGCCGCGGGTGATCGACCGGATCAGCGCGGGCGCCCCCGAGTTGAGGTCCTGGGAGCCGTTCTCGCTGGCCCACAGTGGCTTGCCGGTGCCCTCGGCGGTGGCGTTGGCCGGGCAGCTGTCGGCGCTGCCCCCGTCGCCGCCGGCGCAGGGGTAGTGCACGCCGATGATCGAGACCGCGCTGGCGAACGTGGAGTTGCTGGCGATGTCGGTGGCGATGCTCCAGTCGCTGTCGGCGCCGACGATCTGCACGCTGGAGTAGCCGTCGGCGTTGAGCGTGGAGCGGAGCTGCTCGTACCAGGAGATGTTGTAGCCGCGCTCGTTCCAGCCGCCCAGGTAGTTGATGGTCAGGTTGTGCGAGGCCGCGCAGTTCAGCCAGCTGACCAGGTAGTTGATCATGTCGGTGGAAAAGAAGCTGCCGCCGCCGATCCAGCCGGGGGCGCCCCAGGCCAGGCCGTAGAGCTTGATGTTCGAATTGAGCGCCCTGGCCTGCTCCATCAGCCACCACTCGTAGCCGTTGCTGCAGTTGATGCTGCCGGAGGTGTGCTCGATGGAGGACTCGGAGCCGTCGGTGGAGTTGGTGTCGCCGCCGATCTCGACCTTGAGGATCTGCAGGCTGGCCCCGTAGTCCGGCTTGAACAGGTAATTCAGGATCTGCTGCTGCTGGGCCGCGGGATAGTCGGTGAGCAGCCGCGAGTTGCCGCCGCCCCCGCTGATCGCGCCGATGCCGCCGAACGCCCGCCCGGCGCTGGTGCCGTTCGCGCTGATCGTGGTCGTGGCGGCGGCCACCGCGTGCGCGGTGCCGGTGGTGGCCGTGCCGGCGGCGGCGGCAGTGGTGGTGGTGGTGGTGGTGGTGGTGGTGGCCGTGGCGGTGCCGGCGGCGTAGAGCAGCCCGAGGGCCGACGTCAGGACGAGGGCGGCCAGCGGGGTGACGATCGCGGATAAGGTCCGGCGGCGGATGGCCATCTCAGGTGCGCCCTTCGTGCGTGTGCGGGTCTGATCGGCCGCGTGAGAAAGTGTGCGGGCTTGCCTTACATTCGGGCACGGCATTGGTACGTCGTCAAGCCTGGCCGAACCAGAGATGAGGACCGCTCCACGCGATGCGGTCGGCCTCTCCGGGAAAGTCATCATGGTTTGGATTCAAAGGATCAGCAGCACGATCGTCATCGGGCTTCACAGCTCTGATCTTGATCGTGGGAATCATCTTTTCGCCGGTAGCCTTGCAGCATCTGGCCGCCCACCACTTCAACTGGGTTCAGCTCAGCAACGTCGGCCGATCTTACGGCGCCGCCTCAGCCATCTTGTCGGCCTTGGCCATCATCGGAGTTTCCTTTACCCTCATCGTCCAGGCAAGACAAAGCAAGGAAAACAGGAACCACTATACTCGCGAGATGCGCACCGATCTGCTGAGAATCGGGATGGCAGACGAGAGGCTTCTTGAGGCGTGGGGAAACATTCGAGTTCCCACGGGAATCGATCGCGATCTCGCCGTATACGAGAACCTGAGAAAGCAACTTGCTAAAGCTATAGAGGCGGAGTATCAACGCTCCGTCGCGATCGGACCACCGGCGCGACCCCTGCCGGCATTGCGGACTGCTCAGTCGCCGAGGCGACCGCATAGAGTGCCCTTCCCTGACTCTCCGACATCTGCAGGCTTCGCTAGTCAGTGACCTTCACCCCAGGTGCCGCTCATTGTCGCGTGATGTTAATTCGGACGGTCGACACCGAACACGCAATTTCTCAGCGCACTTGCATTCGACCTCTCGCTCAGCGCTTGACGGCCTGCGGGGATCGGCTGGAATATCAGCCGAGGCCACGCACAGGTAATGTAATTGTGAATAATCGTAGGACAGCCACGCATCTCCGCCTGAAGACATCCCATCGGGGACTCCTAGCCGACGGATCCGTCGGCAGCTTTCTGACCTGCCGATACTGTGTTTCGCTAGCCGTTTTGATACCCAAAACGACCACTGTGTCGGCTGTGGCGGGCGGGGCATCTCGGGGTGTATGATGCATCCGTTCTCAGCGCAGCGGCCGCACCGTTACGAGGCTGTTACGGAGAGTCTCTAGTTCTGATTGGCATATCATTATTTATCCTTAAATGTGATTGCTTCGCGCTTGAGAACGACCCCATCCAGACCGAGCTCGATGCTCAGGCGTCGATTTCGGAGACCGGATAAATGGCCAACCTACGAGAGAGAATCGGGAGGAAGTAATGTCT
>JBOHCO010000956.1:0-1100 GCA_050698895.1 Streptosporangiaceae bacterium | reverse complement strand
AAACGGGTCTTCAAGATGGCGCCGCTTCAGCACCACTTCGAGCTGCTGGGCTGGGCCGATACGACGATCATGATCAGGTTCTGGCTGATCTCCGGCCTGTGCGTGGCGCTCGGCCTCGGCATCTTCTACGCGGCCTGGGTACAGACCTGACCATGCGGGCGTCGCGGTAGTGGCTGATGCTGCCGGCCACGCCGCGGCCCGCCGGTCGAGAACAGCCCCATCGCGAGCCGACCGCCTCGCGCTGCCGGGCCTGGCCGGGGCCGCCGTGGGCCGTCCGTCACGCAGTACCTGGCCAGTAGGTCCTGGGCGAATCTGGTGCACGAGGCGGGCATGGGCAGCGGTAATCTCTCTGAAGGCGGTTGGCTGGATCCTGTGACCGAGCCGGTGTGCCCGTGAGGTCGCCCGGCAGGGGTCAGATGCGCGCCGCCCGCCGCGGCGCGCGGCGGATACCGGGTCGCGCCTGCCACCATCGGCCGCCCCGGGACGCAATTCCAGGGGAACAGTCAGCTAACGCGCACGGCGACAAGGCGGGCTCATGAAGCGAGCGGGCCGTGGCCACAGCGGCCAGGGCAACTCCGGATACGCCACAGCGGTAGCAGCACAGGCCGCGACGGCGCTGACGGCGGTCCCTGGCCCGCACAGCGCCAGACGCCCGTCTGGGCCGGGGCAGTCATGACGTCGGGCCGCCAGCATGCCACCGGATCCGAGTCCGGCGTCCTGGCCGGGGGCGGCCAGCCGGGCCTCACCGCTCCGGGCCGCCCCGGCACCGTCAGCAAGCGGACCGCGGCCGCCTTCCTGGCCCGGCTGCGGACGCCCGTCCCGGACCCGGCCACCGGCGACACCGCCGTGCACCCGGGACGGCGGCGGGCGGTTCTCGGTCATTTCGTGCTGCTGGCCTGCTTCATCGGCGCTGGCATCGGTGTCACCTGGCCAGTGACGCCCAGGCTGGCCAGCGGCCAGCTGCCCTGGAATGCCGACGTGGCCAGCTATGTCTGGGCCCTGTGGTGGGTGGCCCATCAGGTGGCGCACCTGGGCAACCCGTTCGCCACCACGTACATGGCCGCCCCGGTCGGCATCCAGCTCGGCTTCGACACCCTGAT
>JBOHCO010000955.1:0-10669 GCA_050698895.1 Streptosporangiaceae bacterium | reverse complement strand
CCGACAGCTACCCGTCCCCCAGCGTGCACGCGCCGTTCACGCGGCACCGGCCCGAGGCGGTCGGCGGGCCGGGCTGACCAGGGCCAGGTCCGCGCTGACGATACGATCAACTGGTCGTGACCCCTTTGCACTCTGCCCCGCCGGCCGTCACCGTCCGCGTGCCGGCGAAGGTGAACCTCCAGCTAGCCGTCGGCCCGGCGCGGCCCGACGGCTATCACGGCGTGGTCACCGTCTACCAGGCGCTGTCGCTGTTCGACGAGGTGACGGTGCGGCCCGCCGAGCGCAACAAGATCGTGGTAACGGGCGAGGACGCGGACGCCGTGCCCACGGGCCCGGCCAACCTGGCCAGCCAGGCGGCCACCGCGCTGGCCCGGGCCACCGGCCGGCGCGGGCGCGAGCGGAGCGCGGTGCGGATCGAGATCCGCAAGCGCATCCCGATGGCCGCCGGGCTGGCCGGGGGGAGCGCGGACGCGGCCGCGACCCTGGTCGCCTGCAATGAGCTGTGGCGCACCGGCCTCAGCCAGAAGGACCTGTGCGAGGTCGGCGCCGGCCTGGGCAGCGACGTGCCGTTCGCGCTGATCGGCGGGACCGCCGTGGGCCGCGGCCGGGGCGAGCAGCTGACCGCGGCGCTGGTGGCCGGGACCTACCACTGGGCGCTGGCCTTCGCCGTGGGCGGGCTGTCCACCCCCGAGGTCTACGCGACCTGCGACCGGCTGCGGGCGGCCCGGGCCGCCGGGGCCGGTGATGGCACGGTCAGCGCCGGGGCCTTCGACCCGGAGCTGAGCGGCCCGCTGATGACCGCGCTGCGGTCCGGCGACCCGGCCTCGGTCGGCCCGGCCCTGGTCAATGACCTCCAGCCGGCCGCGATCACGCTGCGCCCGGAGCTGCGGCGCGCGCTGACCGAGGGCCGGGAGCACGGCGCGGTCGGCGCGATCGTGTCCGGATCGGGCCCGACCTGCGCATTCCTGGCCAGGGACGCCCGCCAGGCCAGGGACCTGGCCGTCTCGCTGACCGGCGCCGGGATCTGCCGGGGCGTGGCCGTGGCCAGCGGACCGGTGCCGGGCGCCGTGGTCGTCGCGGCGGGAGAGCCAGCGTGAACCTGGTCAACCTGGAGCAGGCCAGCAAGGCTTACGGCGAGCGGCCGCTGCTGGACCGGGTGTCCCTCGGGGTGACGGCCGGGGACCGGATCGGACTGGTCGGCCGCAACGGCACCGGCAAGACCACGCTGCTGGGCGCGCTCGCGGGCACCATCAACCTCGACTCCGGCCGCTCCACGCGGACCAGGGGCATCACGGTCGGCAGCCTGGCCCAGTCCGAGCAGCCATCCGGGCGGGTTCGGGACGTGGTGTTCGGCACGCTGTCCGAGCACGAGTGGGCGGCCGATCCGCGCAGCCGCTCGGTCATCGGGGCGCTGCTCTCGGACGTGGACCTGGAGGCCGAGGTCAGCCGGCTGTCGGGCGGCGAGCGCCGCCGGACCATGCTGGCCGCGGTGCTGCGCGCCTCCGACGACCTGCTGCTGCTGGACGAGCCCACCAACCACATGGACATCGAGGCCATCAGCTGGCTCGCGGGCTACCTGCGCGAGTTCGGCCGGAGCTACGTGGTGGTGACCCACGACCGGTGGTTCCTGGACGCGGTCTGCGAGCGAACCTGGGAACTGGCCGACGGCCAGGTGCACGCCTACGAGGGCGGCTACTCGGCCTACGTGCTGGCCAGGGCCGAGCGGGCCCGGCTGGCCGAGGCGGCGGACCTCCGGCGGCGCAACCTGCTGCGCAAGGAGCTGGCCTGGCTGCGGCGCGGGCCGCCGGCCCGGACGAGCAAGCCGAAGTTCCGCATCGCCGCCGCGACGGCACTGATCGCCGACGAGCCGCCGCCGCGCGACGGCGTGGAGCTGACCCGGCTGGCCGCGGCCCGGCTGGGCAAGACGGTCATCGAGCTGGAGGACGTCACGGTGACGGCTCCGCAGGCGAGCGGCCAGCGCACGCTGCTGGACGACGTCACCTGGCAGCTCGGGCCGGGCGACCGGATCGGCGTGGTGGGTGTCAACGGCAGCGGCAAGACCACCCTGCTGCGGGTGATGGCGGACGCGCTGCCGCTGGCCCCGGCACCGGAGGAGCACCCGGCCGCCGTGGGCCTGCACGCCTGGGGCCGGATGATCCGCGGCAGCACCGTGCGACTGGGCTACCTGACCCAGGAGCCGGTGCCGGTGGACCCGTCGCTGCGGGTCCTGGAGGCGGCCGAGCAGGTCCGCGGCTCGGTGCAGATCGGCAAGGGGGAGCTGTCCGCGAGCCAGCTGCTGGAGCGGCTGGGGCTGGGCGGTGACCGGCAGTGGACGCCGGTGGGCGAGCTGTCCGGCGGCGAGCGGCGGCGGCTCCAGCTGATGCTCATCCTGCTGGCCGAGCCCAACGTGCTGCTGCTGGACGAGCCGACCAACGACCTGGACATCGAGACGCTGACCGAGCTGGAGGACCTGCTGGATTCCTGGCCCGGCTCGGTGCTGGCGGTCAGCCACGACCGCTACTTCCTGGAGCGGATCACCGATCACGTGGTCGCGATGGTCGACGGCGCGGTGGCCTTCCTGCCCGGCGGCGTGGACGAGTACCTGGAGCGGCGCGAGGCGGCGCGCGAGCGGCCGGGGCGGCCAGCCGGACCCTCGGCCGCGACGTCCGGCGGGTCGCCGGAATCCGTCGGGTCGGAATCCGTCGGATCGGCGGTGCCCGGCGCCGGGTCGGCGGCGCGGCAGCGGGCGGGGCAGAAGGAGCTGTCCCGGCTGGAGCGCCAGATCGGCAAGCTGACCGGCACGGAGGCCAGCCTCAGCGCGGAGCTGGCCCGCAGCGCCACCGACTACGAGCGGCTGGTCGAGCTGGGCGCGGAGCTGAAGGCGGCCGAGCAGGAGCGGGCCGCGCTGGAGGACCGCTGGCTGAATCTGGCCGAGGAACTGGCTGGCTGACCCGGTCAGCTAACCCGGTAGCTAACCCGGACGGCCGGGCTCAGCGGTGGTCGGCGAGCAGGAACGCCAGCGCGATGATGGCGTAGCCGGTGTCGTTGGCGTGCTCGTTCGGGCCGCGCGGCGCGCGGGCACAGGCCCAGGTCAGCTGGCAGATGGTGGCCACGTTGCGGGGGACCGTGCCGATCCCTGGCCGCCGCACGTGGTCGGTGAAGTCGCCGCTGTGGAAGGCGGCGAACACGTTGGCCACCTGGACGTGGTAGCGCCGGAACTCGTAGACGAGCAGGCGGTTGTAGCCGTTCACCAGCCGCTCGGTGAGCACGGCGATCTCCTTGCCGTTCCGGCCGTCGAACCAGCCCGCCAGCTCGGGGACGTAGTAGTTCATCCCGATGATCCGCAGCTTGCGGCCGCCCGCGCGCCGCAGCCCGGCCAGGATCTTGGTCAGGTCGTTGACCGTCTGGCGGACCCGCGACCGCATGCAGGTGCCGATCTGGCTCCACGGCGCGCCCAGGAAGCATGAGTTGGGGTCGTTGGCCCCGATGTCGATGGTGACCAGCTCGGTCTCGCGCCGGTGAGTGCGCAGGAACCGCTCGGCCTGGGCCAGCTGGGAGCCGGCCGGGTAGTGGCAGATGCCGCCCTTGATCATCGTGTACGAGGTCTCACCGGAGCAGCCCAGCTTGACCAGGCGCAGGCCCGGCGAGTCCCGGTGCAGCACGGCGTAGACCCGGTCCGGGTAGCCGTCGGCGGTGGGCGCGCTGACCCCGTCCGCGTCGGGCTGGACGCCGACGGCCAGCGAGTCACCGAGCGAGACGTAATAGCGAGGGCCGGACGCTAGCGCGGCCCCCGGCTGGACGGAATGATCATCGGTAGTGCGGGGGCCCGAGCTTGTCGCCGAGGCCGAGCAGCCTGCCGCCACGACCCCAAGCGCGCACATCGCAGCCGCCACGCGGGCGGTGACGAAGCGGCGCAACGGCTGCTGACCTCCCGCTGTCTGGCCGGACTAATCGCCTTCCAACTCATCCGAGTCTAGGCGCGGTCGCCCAGGAGAGTCGAACGGCGCCAGCAGCACCCGCAGCAGCGCCGCGAGTTCTTCCTGCTGAGCGGGGTGCAGGCCGGTCAGCAGGCGGCGCTCGCGGTCCAGCAGCCCGTCCAGGGCCGCGTCGGCCACCTGCTTGCCCCGCTCGGTCAGCGTCACCAGCACGCCCCGCTTGTCGTGCTGGTCGCGCTGCCGGCTGACCAGCCCGTCCTTGGCCAGGCGGTCGATCCGGTTGGTCATCGTGCCCGAGGTGACCAGCGTCGCGTGCAGCAACGCGCCGGGGCTGAGCTGATAGGGCGGGCCCTGGCGGCGCAGCGCGGACAGCACGTCGAACTCCCACGGCTCGAGGTTCTGAGCGGCGAACGCGGCCCGCCGGGCCCGGTCCAGGTGCCGGGCCAGGCGGGACAGGCGGCTGAGCACCTCAAGCGGAGAGACGTCGAGGTCGGGCCGCTCCTCCTGCCACTGCGCTACCAGGTCGTCGACCTCGTCGCGGTCAGCCTGCCCCATGCCGTGCAGCATATCTCTTGACATCGAGACTTCGAAGCGCATAAACAAGGGGGTAAGTATCTTGATGTCAAGAGAAATGGCGAGGCCGTCATGTGGGATCCCGGGCAGTACCTGCGCTTCGGTGACGAGCGCTCGCGGCCGTTCTTCGAGCTCACCGCCCAGATCGGGGCCGAGCATCCCGGGCTGGTCGTGGACCTGGGCTGCGGCCCAGGCCAGCTCACCGCCGAGCTGGCCCGCCGCTGGCCGGGCGCCGAGATCCGCGGCCTGGACTCCTCGGCCGAGATGATCGCCGCGGCCAGCCGGCTCGACGGCCAGGGCCCCCGGCTCAGCTTCGGCCTGGCCGACCTGCGCGACTGGCGGCCCGAGCGCCCGGTCGACGTGATTGTCTCCAGCGCGGTGCTCCAGTGGGTCCCTGGTCACGAGGCCCTGCTGCCCGGCTGGGCGCAGGCCCTCAGTCCGGGGGGCTGGCTGGCGTTTCAGGTCCCGGCCAACTTCGGCGCGCCGAGCCACGTGATCATGCGCGAGCTGGCCGGGTCCGGCCGCTGGCGTCCGCTGCTCGCGGACGTCGCCCTGAACCGGCAGTCCGCCGACCCGGCCGCGTACGTGGACCTGCTCAGCGGGGCCGGCTGCGAGGTGAATGCGTGGGAGACGACCTACCTGCACGTCCTGCCGGGGCCCGATCCGGTGCTGGAGTGGTACAAGGGCTCCGGCCTGCGGCCGGTGCTCGCGGCGCTGGAGCCGGACCAGGCGCCCGCCTTCCTGGCCGAGTACGGGGCCCGGCTGCGGGAGGCCTACCCGCGCCGTCCCTACGGAACTGTGCTGCCGTTCCGCCGCGTGTTCGTGGTCGCACAGCGAGCCTGAGGGGCCCGGCGTCATCAGGGGCCCCGCAGGCTCGCCAATGTCACGGCGAGCCTGAGTAGCCGGTTTACGGCATCTCGCGCAGGCGCGCGCGGGCCTCGGGCGAGATGCGCGGCTTGGGATCGAGCTGGGACAGCCCGTTCCAGGCCAGGTTCACCAGGTGCGCGGCCACCTCCTCGAGGTTGGGCTTGCGCGCGTCGAGCCACCACATGCCGGTGAACGCGACCATGCCCACCAGCATCTGCGCGTAGACCGGGGCCAGCTTGGGGTCGTAGCCGCGCTCGCGGAGCACGTCGCCGAGTATGTACTCGACCTGGCTGGCGATGTCGCTGATCAGGCTCGCGAAGGTGCCCGAGCCCGAGGTGGGATTGGAGTCCCGGACCAGGATGCGGAAGCCGTCAGCGTTCTCCTGGATATAGCGGAGCAGGGTGACCGCCGCGACCTCGAACTTGGGCATGGTGTCCTCGCCCTCGAGCAGCCGGGTCGCCATTTCCACGAACCGGCTGACCTCGCGGTCCACCACCACCGCGTACAGGCCTTCCTTGCCCCCGAAGTGCTCGTAAACGACGGGCTTGGAAACGCCGGCCTTGGCGGCGATCTCCTCGATGGAGGTGCCGTCAAGGCCCCGTTCGGCGAATAGCCGCCGGCCGATGTCGAGCAGCTGCTCGCGGCGTTCCTTGCCTGTCATTCGCTTACGGCCACTGCCACTCGGTTGGCTTGTCACTCGTCCATCATGTCCGCGGCGTCCTCAGTCGGCGAATTCACCGCCGGCCGCGGCCTTGGCGCTGGGCCGGGCCATGGCCCCCAGCTGGCGCGTCCCGCCGGTGTACTTCGCGGCCAGCCGGTCGGTGTCCGGCCAGCGCACGTCGTGGGCCCAGCCCAGCCGCTCGCAGAACCAGATGAGCCGGGCGGCGATGTCGATCTGGCCCTTGAGCGCGCCGTGCCGCGCGCAGGTCGGGTCGGCGTGGTGCAGGTTGTGCCAGGACTCGCCGAAGGACAGGACCGCCAGCCAGTTGACGTTCCGTGACTTGTCCCGGACCTCGAACTCCTCCCGGCCGAACGTGTGGCAGATGGAGTTGATCGACCAGGTGACATGGTGCAGGAACGCGACCCGGACGAGGCTGCCCCAGAAGAACGCGGTCACCGCGCCCGGCCAGGACATCGACCACAGCCCGCCGATCAGGGCCGGCGCCAGCAGCGAGACGAAGACCAGCGTGGTGAAGCTCTCGGAGACCCGGCGGATCCTGCGGTCGGCCAGCAGGTCGGGACAGAACTTCTCCTTCGAGGTGTGGCTGTTCTTGAACATCCAGCCCATGTGGGCGAAGACCAGGCCCTTGGTGAGCGCGCGCCAGTCGGTGCCGAAGCGCCACGGCGAGTGCGGGTCCCCCTCGCGGTCTGAGTACTTGTGGTGGCGGCGGTGGTCGGCGACCCAGGTCAGCACGGGGCCCTCGATGGCCAGCGAGCCCGCGATGGCCAGCGCCACGCGCAGCCCGGTGGCGGCCTTGAACGAGCCGTGGGTGAAGTAACGGTGGAAGCCCATGCTGATGCCCAGCCCGGAGATCAGGTAGAACACCACGGCGATCACGATGTCGTGCCAGCCCAGGCCCCAGCCCCAGGCCAGCGGGATCGCGGCGACGAGGGCCAGCATCGGGATCACGACGAACAGGCCGACCAGCAGCCGCTCGCCGCTGCCGACGGGCTCGGGATCTAGGTCGGGAATCGGTCCGGTCCTGGGCTGGGGTGGTGCGGTGGCCGTGGCGCTGGTGGCCGGGTTGTCAGCGGTCGTGGTCATAGCGTCCTCGCTTCGCACCAGACGTCGCTAGCTCGGCGCTTCCTTGCGGTCGCCGGAACAAGGGCGATGCAGAATACGCTTACGTAACCGTAGGCTACGCGACCGTAGGTTGCGCAAGGGTCAAGTGAATTTTCTTGGATTTTGTCGTGAAGATCACATGCGCACGGAGTCAGATCCGGCCAGCAGAGCACCTACTACCCGCGCAGTGCCCCGCTATGCGCCCGGCCGCGGCGGGGCGGCCGGGCCCTCGCTGAGCTGAGCGGGAGCGCCTGCCGGATCGGTACAGTGGGCCCGGACACCGTTCCCGGGTCGTCCAGTGGCAGGACTTCCGGTTTTGGTCCGGACAACCGAGGTTCGAATCCTCGCCCGGGAGCATCTGCCGATATCTAGCCTGCTGTCGATATCTAGCCGCTGTCGATGTCTAGCCCGCTGTCCCCGCTCCGGACCTCCCGACCTGGCGGTATTCTGCCAGGGTCGGGGGCGTTGACTGACGGGGCCGCCGTGACACACTCGTGGTGCGGTCAGCACTGCGGGTGCCGTGATGACACAAAGCCTGTGACGACACCGAGGAGCAGAGCCGAGTGAGCATGACTGGTCCGGCGGCTGTCATCGTCCTCGCCGCGGGCGAGGGCACGCGGATGAAGAGCAGCACGCCTAAGGTGCTCAACGAGGTGTGCGGCCGGACCATGCTGGGGCACGCCGTGGCCGCCGCCCGCGAACTGCGGCCCGCGCAGCTCATCGCGGTGATCAGCGAGGCCAGCGGCCCGGTGGCCGGCTACCTGGCCGAGTACGCGCCGGACGTGCTGCCCGTGGTGCAGGCCCGCCGGGGCGGCACGGGTCACGCGGTGCGCACCGTGCTGGACACCCTGGGCGTGATCCGCGGAACCGTGGTGGTTACCTACGGCGACACGCCGCTGCTGCGGGCGCGGACGCTGGCCGGGCTGATCGCCGCGCACGAGTCCGCCGGGGCGGCGGTGACCGCGCTGGTGGCCAGGGCCGCGGATCCGGCGGGCTACGGCCGGATCGTCCGCGGTCCCGACGGCGCATTCGCGGCCGTCGTCGAGCACGCCGACGCCACCGACGAGCAGCGGGCCATCGACGAGGTCAACACCGGCATGTACGCGTTTGACGGCCGCCTGCTCGCCGACGCGCTCAAGCGGGTGTCCACCGACAATGCCAAGGGCGAGGAGTACCTCACCGACGTGCTCGCCATCCTGAGCTCCGACGGCTTTCCGGTCGGCACGGTCTGGTGCGAGGACTTCGGCGAGATCCTGGGCGTCAACGACCAGGTCCAGCTGGCCGCGGCCCGCCGGGTGATGAACGACCGGCTGCTCGGCTCGTGGATGGGCAGCGGGGTCACGATCATCGACCCGGCCAGCACCTGGGTCGACGTCGGCGTGAGGCTCGAGCCCGGCGCCCAGATCGGTCCCTCGACCCAGCTCGAGGGCGATACCAAGGTCGGCGCGGGGGCGCGGATCGGTCCCGGCTGCCTGGTCCGCGACAGTGTAATCGCGGCCGAGGCGACCGTGATCCAGTCGGTGTGCGAATGGGCGGTGGTCGGCCCGGGCGCCATCGTCGGGCCATTCGCACACCTGACCGCGGGGGACCGGATTGAGGCCAGTACGCAGGTGCCGCCGGCGGTGGCGGCGCCAGGTAAGGGCGAAGGTGCCAGGTAAGGGAGCGCAGGGCAGATGACCGGAACCACCGCGGCCAGCGAGAAGAAGATGATGCTCTTCTCGGGCCGGGCCTTTCCCGAACTTGGTGAGGAGATCGCCGGCGGCCTGGGCATCGATCCGACCCCGTCCCGCCTGTACGACTTCTCCAACGGCGAGATCTTCGTCCGGTACCTGGAGTCGGTCCGCGGCTGCGACGCGTTCGTGGTGCAGAGCCACACCGCGCCCATCAACCAGTGGATCATGGAGCACCTGATCATGGTGGATGCCCTCAAGCGGGCGTCGGCCAAGCGGATCACGGTGGTGGCGCCGTTCTTCGGCTACGCCCGGCAGGACAAGAAGAGCCGCGGCCGCGAGCCGATCTCGGCCCGGCTGATGGCCGACCTGTTCCTGACCGCCGGCGCCGACCGGCTGATGGCCGTCGACCTGCACACGGCCCAGATCCAGGGCTTCTTCGACGGGCCGGTCGACCATCTGTTCGCGCTGCCCATCCTGGCCTCGTACCTGGAAGCCAAGCTGGACGTCGCGAACGTCACCGTGGTGGCGCCGGACGCCGGCCGGGTGCGGGTCTGCGAGCGCTGGACCGACCGGCTGGGCTGCCCGCTGGCCATCATCCACAAGCGCCGCGATCCCGACGTGGCCAACCAGGTCAGGATGCTCGAGGTCGTGGGCCAGGTGGCCGGGCGCACCTGCATCGTGGTGGACGACATGATCGACACCGGGGCCACCATCGCGAACGCGGCCGAGACGCTGTTCGAGCAGGGCGCCGCGCAGGTAATCGTGACCGCCACGCATGGCGTGTTCTCCGGGCCGGCCGTGGACCTGCTGAAGAACTCGCGGGTCAGCGAGGTCATCGTGACCAACACGCTGCCGATCAGCAACGAGAAGCGGTTCGACAAGCTCACCGTGCTGTCGATCGCCCCGCTGCTGGCCAGGGCCATCACCGAGGTGTTCAGCGACGGCTCGGTGACCAGCCTGTTCGACGGCCACGTCTGAGGTCGCGCCCCACTTCGGCTAGACTGCCGGGGTCTCTTGCCCCTCGCCGCACAGCGGCGTTCTGGGGGGTTCCGGGGGGTGGCCCCCCGGACTAGCACAATCAAGGAGTCGTCACCGTGCCCGAGGTACACATCGCGGCCGAGCCGCGCACCGAATTCGGCAAGGGCCCGGCCCGCCGCGAGCGGCGCGCCGGGAAGGGACCGGCCGTGCTCTACGGGCACGGCAGCGACCCGCGTCACATCACCCTGCCCGGCCACGACGTGCTGCTGGCGCTGCGCACCGCTAACGTGCTGATCCGGCTGGACGGCCTGGCCGGCGGCAGCGCGCTGGCGCTGCCCAAGGCCGTGCAGCGCGACCCGATCCAGGGCACGGTCGAGCACGTCGACCTGATCCTGGTCCGCCAGGGCGAGAAGGTCACCGTCGAGATCCCGATCAACGTGACCGGCGAGGTGGCCCCGGACGGCCTGCTTGACCAGCAGCTGGTGCAGATCTCGCTGGAGGCCGAGGCGACCAACATCCCGCCCGGCATCGACATCAACGTCGAGGGCATGGGCATCGGCGACGCCGTGCACGCCGGTGACCTGGAGCTGCCGGCGGGCAGCACCCTGGCGGTCGAGCCCGAGGTGCTGGTGCTGCACGTGATCGCCGCGCCGACCGCCGCGCAGATCGAGGCCGAGCTGGGCGAGGGCGTCGAGGGCGCCGAGGCCGCCGTGCCGGAGGGCGCCGAGGCTCCGGCCGTGCCGCCCGCGCCGGCTGCCGAGTCCGAGGGCGAGTAACCCGGCTGGGCCGGGCGGCACCTGCGCATGCTCCGCAGAGCGGATGGGTACTCGCAGGACTCCCTCGCGCGTGCGGCTCGTCTG
>JBOHCO010000954.1:0-3443 GCA_050698895.1 Streptosporangiaceae bacterium | reverse complement strand
TACCCCGCCGGGATCGACACTCTCCAGGCCGGTCAGCCCGGCGGCCGCGGGCTGCGGCAGTGACTGGAAGTACCACCCGGGAATGCCGTTCTGGGCCCAGATAGCCGCGGCGCCCGGGGCCAGCAGGCGGCCGAGCTGCGGCGCGATCGCAGGCAGGCTGTAGGCCTTCAGCGCGACGAAGACGACGTCGGCGTCCGCGACCGCGTCAATGTCGCCGGTGACCTCCGGGCGGGCACAGAAGTCACCGCGCGGCGACTGGACCCGCACGCCGTGCTCGGCCATCGCCTGCCGGTGCGCGCCCCTGGCGATCAGCGTGACGTCGGCCCCGCCGCGGGACAGGGCGGCTCCGACATACGCGCCGATCGCGCCGGCCCCGAGTACCGCGAACTTCACGCGCCAGCCCGGCGCTGCGCGACGAGCTCGCCGACCCGGCGCCGCTGGACCTTGCCGGTCGGCGTGCGCGGGATCTCCTCCAGCACGTCGATCCTGGCTGGCACCTTGAACGCGGCGAGCTGCCCCCGGCAGTGCTCGACCAGGTCCCCGGGCTCGGCGTCGGCGCGGAGCGTCACGGCCGCGCCGACCAGCTCGCCGTACCTGGCGTCCGGCACGCCGAAGCAGACCGCATCCCGCACGGCCGGATGCGAGATGAGGACCTGCTCGATCTCCGCCGGGGCGATGTTCTCGCCGCCGCGGATGATCATCTCCTTGATCCGTCCCTCGAGATACAGGTATCCATCGCGCAGCACGCCGCGGTCGCCGGTGCGGAACCAGCCGCCGAAGAACGCGCCGGCGGTGGCGGCGGGGTTGCTCACGTAGCCCGACATCACCCCCGGGCCGCGGATCACGACCTCGCCGGCGCGGCCGGCGGCCAGCAGCGCGCCGGCCGGGTCCGCGATGCCGACCTCGGTACCAGTCGCCACCCCGACGGAGGCCGGGACCCTGGCCGCCGGCGGCAGCGGGTTGGACGTCATCTGATGGCTGGCCTCCGTCATCCCGTAGGCCTCGAGCATCGGCGCCTGGTAGGCCTGCTCGGCCCGTTCCAGCAGCGCGGGCGCCAGCGCCGAGCTGCACGACCGGGCGAACCGCAGCGTGTCCGGCGGGCCGCCGCCGCCGGCCTTGTCCAGGATCATCTGATGCAGCGTCGGGCCCGCCGACAGCCACGTCGCGCCGTGCTCGCGGGCCTGCGCCCAGAACCGCCGGGGCGTGAACCGGCGCGGGGCGATGACCGCGCCGCCCGTGCTCAGGGCCGCGAACGTCGACGCCACCAGGCCGTGAATGTGGAACAGCGGCATCACGCAGAACGACACGTCCGCCTGGCTGAGCCGGTAATGCGCGGCGATCGCCCGGGTCGAGGCCATGAGGTTGCGCTGACGCAGCGGGACCTGCTTGGGCCGGCTGGTGGTCCCGCTCGTATGCAGCACGACGGCGACGTCATCCGGGCTGGCCGGCTCGTACCCGCGCTGCGCCGTGGCGGCCTGGCCGCCGGCCAGCAGCTCGGGCGGCCCGTCGCCGCTCGCCCGCACGGCCAGGACTGTGGTCCCGGTGGCCGCGGCGGCGGCGCCGGCCTCGGCCGGGCGGCTGGCCGGGATCAGGAACAGCCGGGGGGCGATGTCGGCCAGGAAGAAGCCGAACTCCGACTGGGTGTAGGCCGGGTTGAGCGGGGCCGCGGCCGCGCCGAGCGCGATGATCCCGAGCAGCAGCAGCACGAAGTCGGGGCCGTTCGGCAGCGCCAGCGCCACCCGGTCACCGCGCCGGACCCCGGCCCCGGCCAGCCGCTGCGCGAGCGTCTCGACCCGGTCCGCAACCTGCGCATAGGTCAGCTCCTCGCCGTCCTCGGGCACGACGAACGCCGGGTGCGACGGCTCCCCCCGGTCCAGCAGCGCGATCAGCGTCGGCCCGCTCACGCTTGCGCCCGGTAACACGGTTCTGCGCGGTAGCACGGTTCTGCGCGGTAGCACGGTTCTGCCCGGTAACACAGGGGGCGCCCGGCCAGAATCCCGTAGCCGGTCCGCACAGCGAGTTCGTGCTTGGCGAAGTGGCTGAACCGGAGCTGCGCGCTGGCATCAGGGAAGTCGTCGTTCAGCGACACGTAGGCCGGCCAGGAAGCCCCGGACCGGACGGCGTCGCACAGCGTCACGGCGCCGAGCGGCGCTCCGTCCTCCCCCGTCCAGTACAGCCCGTTCTGCCCGTCGAGCACCACCCAGCCGCTCAGATCGTCGATCCAGGTCTCGGACACCATGTGCCCACGGGCCATGCCGACGTGGTACTGGTCCTGACGCAGCAATCCCAGGGGCGCAACCGGGGTGAGCACCGGCCATTCGGTCAGCACCAGCGGGGACGGCGGCACCTGCAGCGTCATCCGGTCCAGGATCCGCGGCCACCCCGGATCGGCAGCGAACATGGCCTCCGGCTCACCGTCGAACAGCTCCGGCTGGCAGAAGCCGTCGTCGACGAGCCGCGTCAGCAGGTCGACGGCCTTGGGGTCCCCGCGTTCTTGCGCGGTGATGGCACACAGCGGTCCCCACAGATCCGGCCAGAAGTCGGTGTCCGTCTCCAGCTCGGGCCGCAGGTCACGCAGGCCGGCCCACTCTTTGGCGTTGGCCAGATCCTGCGCCTTGGTACGCAGCTCGTCCATGGCCGGTGTCGCGGGGTAGATAACGGGGCGAAGTCGGAGGCCAGACATACCGGAAGCCTATTAGCTCAAGCTCCGGTCAGCTCAGGTCCGGTCAGCCGCGCACGTACTCCCCCGGCGCGTCCCCGAGGGCGGGGTGGCGCTCGCTGCCCAGCGGCGGCGGGGCGGTGAGCTTGCCGGCCCGCCGGCCCGACCAGGCGGTCCAGTCCTCCCACCACGACCCGTCACGCCGGGTGGCCGCCGCCCGCCACTGGGCCGGGTCCGCGGGGTTGGCGGCGTCGCCCTCGGTCACCTCGTACCAGGCCTTGGGCGAAGGCGGGTTCACAATCCCAGCAATGTGCCCACCGCTAGAAAGAACATAATGAACGGCTCCGCCAAGGAGCGCCGTCGCCCGGTATGACGCGGACCACGGCACAATGTGATCGTTCACGGCGCCGACCACATAGGCGTCGTTCTTGATATCGGCCAGCGAAAGCATCCGGCCGGCCATCTCCAGCTCGCCTCGGGCCAGTTCGTTGCGGCCGTAGAGCGAGCGCAGGTAGAACGAGTGCATGGCGGCGGGCATCCGGGTGCTGTCGCTGTTCCAGGCCAGGATGTCGAACGCCGGCGGCCGCTGGCCCATCAGCCAGTTCGACACCACGTAGCTGAAGATCAGGTCGTTGGCCCGCAGCACGTCGACCGTGCCGGCCATCTGGGCGCCGTCCAGTAAGCCGGTCTCGGCCATCTACTTCTCCAGCCTGGCCACGGTACGCTCGCCGGTGAATGCGCCGAGCACGGCGGGCTCGGTGTTGTCGAGCAGCGTGTTCAGCAG
>JBOHCO010000953.1:0-8496 GCA_050698895.1 Streptosporangiaceae bacterium | reverse complement strand
CCGCCCGCTCAGGCCCGGCCGCGCCCCGTCACCGCGCCCGCGACCAGCCCGGTCGCGTCCGGCACCCCGGCCCCGCTGGCCAGCTCCGCCACCGCGCGGCCCCGGCCGTCGGTGACCGTCGTCCCGGTGCCGTGGCCGCCCGGCCGCCTGCACCAGACGCGGGCCCGGCCCAGCGCCCGCTCGCGCGCGTTCCGGGCCGAGATGACCGACCTGTGGGCGGCCATCGTGGCCGGACGGCCCGGCCTGGCCCGGCCCGGCTTCTTCCCCGTGACCGCCTACCAGCAGGTCAAGGCGATCTTCGACCCGGCCGCCGACTGGCGCACCCGGCTGTACGGGGAGTTCGGCCTGGACGTCGCCGCCGCCCACCGCTACCTCGGCCGCGGCGCCCGGCGGGCCCGGCTGGTCCGGGTGATCGTGCCGGCCGCGCAGGCGGCCTGGATCGTGCCCGGCGTCTGCGAGAACGCGGTGGGCTACTGGCACGTGGGCGGCGCGCGGCTGGTCTACCGGCAGCACGGCCAGGAGCGCTCCATCGGCATCGCCTCGCTCATCTCCTGGCGCGGCCGGTGGTACATGGTCCACTTCGGCGCCGTGCTGCGGGCCGGCTCCGCGGGCGTAGTCGACAGCCCGGCGGCGGGCCCCGGCGTGCCCGGCCCGGCGGGCGGCTGCTGAGCCCGGCCCCGCGCTCCGGCCCCGGCCGCTAGGCCTGCGCGGCGAGCCACTCCTGGGCCAGCATGGCGAACACCAGCTCGGTGCTCCACTAGCCCTTGAACAGCTCGTTGCTGATCAGCCGGGCCTCCTGGCGCATGCCCAGCCGGCGGGCCAGCCGGGCCGACGCCTCGTTTCGGGCATCCAGCCGGGCGATGATCCGGTGCAGCCCCAGGCCCTCGAAGCCCAGGCCCAGCACCGCCCGCGCCGCCTCGGTGGCGTAGCCCTGCCCGGCCTGGGCGGGCTCGAAGACATAGCCGATCTCCCCGGCCGCGTGCCCGGCGCTGTGCCAGAACAGCACCACGTCGCCGGCCAGCTCGCCGGTGGCGGCCACCTCGGCGCCCAGCGTCAGTGACTGCCCGGCTTCGGTCAGCTCGGTGCGGGCCCACTGCCCGGCCAGCCGCGTGGCGATGTCGGCCGGGGTCATCGGGTCGAACGGCAGGTACCGGCAGACATCGGCCCGGCCCCGGTAGGCCAGCAGGGCGCCGGCGTCGGCCGGCCCCAGCGGGCGCAGCGTCAGCCGCTCGGTCCGGACGGGGTACTCCGGGCGCAGCGCGGGCTCGGCCATGCCCGCCATCCTGCCATCCCGGCCGGCGGTCCAGGCCAGGCCGTTGATCTCCCGCGCTCGGCGAGAGAGGCTAGCAGCAGGTCGGCTGGCCACCGGGGAGGGCGCATGACACAGGCAGAGGTCCCACCGGAGGTCAGCATCGGCACCGACGCGGCCTACGCCCCGGCCCAGCTGCGCAGCATCGGGCGCAGGCCGCTGCGCAACGTCTCGGAGGTGCGGCACTTCCTGCGCACCAACGACGTGCCCATCTACTTCGTCGGGGCCGCCCCGTTCAACCTGGCCGGGCTGGACCGGTGGATCCGCAACTTCAGCTACATCTGCTACTACGACGCCTGGGACGGCGCCCACCCGCGGGTGTTCACGCCCCGGCGCAAGCCCTGCACCGAGTTCGGCAGCGGCGAGGAGATCAACAACTGGCTGCTGGAGAACGCCGAGGTCCGGGCGTTCATCGACGGCCGCCGGATGGGCCCGGCCCGGCCCAAGATCGCCATGGTGTTCTTCGACGAGGAGACCGAGCGGATCGGCGAGGAGCTCGGCTACGACCTGATCCTGCCCTCGGCGGAGCTGCGCCACCACCTGGACTCCAAGCTGGTCACCACCCGGCTCGGCAACGAGGTCGGCGTGGCCAGCGTGCCCAACGTGCTGACCACGGTCAGCGACTTCGCCGCGCTGACCGAGGCCGCCGCCGGCGCCGGGCTCGGCTCGGACCTGGTCATCCAGACCCCCTACGGGGACTCCGGCAAGACCACGTTCTTCATCTCGGCCGAGGCCGACTGGCAGCGGCACCGCCAGGACATCGAGGGCGCCGAGATCAAGGTGATGAAGCGGATCAACCACCGCCCGGTGGCCGTGGAGGCCGTGCTGACCCGCCGCGGCACCATCGTGGGCCCGTTCATGTCCGAGCTCACCGGGCACCCGCAGCTGACCCCCTACCGGGGCGGCTGGTGCGGCAACGAGATGTTCCCCGAGGTGATCACCGGGGCGCTGCGGGCCAAGGCGGCCGGCCTGATCCGGCGGCTCGGGGACCGGCTGGGCGCCGCGGGCTACCGCGGGTTCTTCGAGGTCGACGTGCTGGTGGACACCGACGCTGACGAGGTGTACCTGGGCGAGCTCAACCCGCGCATCAGCGGCGCCTCGGCGATCACCAACGTCACCGCGGGCGCCTACGCCGACGTGCCGCTGTCCGCCTTCCACCTGCTGGAGTTCATGGACATCGACGTCGACTTCGACGTGGACGAGATCAACGAGCGCTGGGAGGAGCTGGCCGCCGCCGACGTGTGGAGCCAGATGATCATCAAGGAGACCAGCCCGGCGGTGGAGCGGATCGACGCCGCCGCCCAGACGGGCCAGTACTACCTCGACGGCGACGGCACGCTGGCCTTCCGGCGGGCGGCGCTGGACTGGCATCAGCTCCAGAATGAGTCCGAGGCGTTCTTCCTGCGCATCTACGGCCCCGGGGACTACCGCTGGAAGGGCGCCGACCTGGGCGTCCTGGTGACCAAGGGGCGGCTGCAGACCGGCTCGTCGCGGCCGGACCGGGCGCTCACGATCCGGGCCCGGCACCTCATCGACGCCATCCGGGGCCAGTACGCCGGGACGCCGCTGGTCCCGCCCGCGGCCCCGGCCCCGCCGGGGCCGGGCAGCAAGTCCCTGTGACCGGCACCGCCGGCTGATAACAGCAAGAAGCGAGGGTCGGCGGATTGTCCGGTGCTGGATAGAATCCACGGGTGATCGGCGAGGACGCGGGCCGCCCGGCGAGCGGCGTGACCCTGGACAACTGGCAGACCGCGCCGCAGCTCGCCTGGTCGTTTCAGCACGTCGAGGACCTGTTCCCGGTCGCGGTGATCTCCCGCGGCGCCGGTCCCGCCGGGGCCCTGGAGTCCCGGCCCTCGCCGGTCAGCGACATCGGCGTCCAGCTCTACGACGGCACCCGGCTGAGCGTCGGGGCGGTCATGGACGCCACCCACACCGACGGCTGGATCGTCACCCACCGGGGGCTGGTGCTGGCCGAGCACTACGCCGGGGACATGGTCCCCGGCAGCCGCCACCTGCTGATGTCGGTCAGCAAGTCGCTGGTCGCCACCGTCGTCGGCGCGCTGGCCGCCGACGGGACGCTGGACCCGGGCCGGCCGGTCACCGCCTACGTGCCCGCCCTGGCCGCGACCGGGTACGACGGCGCGACCGTCCGGAATCTGCTGGACATGCGCTCGGGCATCGCGTTCTCCGAGGACTACCTGGACCCGGCGGCCGACGTGCGGCTGCTGGAGCAGGCCATCGGCTGGGCGCCCCGGCGCGACCCGGCGGTGCCCGGCACCATGTACGACTTCCTGCTGACGCTGCGGGCCAGGGGCCCGCACGGCGGCCCGTTCGAGTACCGCAGCTGCGAGAGCGACGTCCTGGGCTGGGTGTGCGAGGCGGCGGCCGGCACCCGGATGCCCGAGCTGATGTCGGGGCTGGTGTGGAGCCGCCTGGGGGCCGAGTTCGACGCCAACATCGGCGTGGACTCGGTCGGCACCGGCATGTTCGACGGCGGGATCTCGGCCACGCTGCGCGACCTGGCCCGGTTCGGCGCGATGATCGGCGCGGGCGGGACCTCGCTGACCGGCCAGCAGGTCGTGCCGGCCGCCTGGGTCGAGGACACCGTCACCGGTGACCCCGACTCCCGCGACGCCTTCGCCGCCTGCCCGGTCGACAACGGCATGCCGGGCGGCATGTACCGCAACCAGTTCTGGCTGCCCTGCCCCGGCCCGGACGTGCTGCTGTGCCTGGGCATCCACGGCCAGATGATCTACATCAACCGCCCGGCCGGCCTGGTCGCGGCCAAGCTGTCCAGCTGGCCGCTGCCCCAGGACGCCTGGAAGCTGTTCGCCACCCTGCGCGCGTTCGGCGCCATCGCCGCCCGGCTGCGCTAGCAGCAGCTGCTAGCGCAGCGTGGCCGGATAACCCCGTGCTAGGCCGGGGTCAGCGCGCCGTCGACCCGGCGGGGGAGCTTCCATGGGTTGGCCCCGCGCAGGCCCTCGGGCAGAAGGTCGTCGGGCAGCGACTGGTAGCAGACCGGGCGCAGCCAGCGCCGGATGGCCGTGGCGCCGACCGAGGTGTGCGCCGCGCTGGTGGTGGCCGGCCAGGGCCCGCCGTGGTTCATGGCCCAGGCCACCGCCACCCCGGTCGGCCAGCCGTTGTAGATGACCCGGCCGGCGATCTCCCGCAGCCGGCCGAGGAGCGCGGCCAGCTCGAAGCCGTCGCCGGGCTCGGCGTGCACGGTCGCGGTCAGCGAGCCCTCGACCGCGCCGAGGGCGGCCAGCAGGTCGGCGGCGTCGCGGTACTCCACCACCAGCGCGGTGGGCCCGAACACCTCCCTGGTCAGGCCCTCGGGGTCGGCGGCCACGGCCTGCGCGGTGGTGCGGAACAGGGCCGGGGCGGCCCAGGCGCCGGCGCCGGGCACCGTCCTCTCGGGCAGCAGCACCTCGACGTCGTCGCGGCCGGACAGCCCGGCCAGCCCGGCGGCGAGCTGGTCGCGGATCCGGCCGTTCAGCATCGGCGCTGCCGCCGCGCTCCCGACCGCGTCGTTCAGCGCGTCCTCCAGGCCGTGCCCGGCGGGCAGGAACAGCAGGCCGGGCTTGGTGCAGAACTGCCCGGTGCCCAGGGTCATGGACCCGGCGAAGCCGGCGGCGATCTGCTCGCCGCGCGCGGCGACCGCGTCCGGCGTGATCACGGCCGGGTTGATGCTGCCCAGCTCGCCATAGAACGGGATGGGCGCCGGACGGTCCGCGGCGATATCAAACAGGAACCGGCCTCCCGCGGTGGAGCCCGTGAATCCGGCGGCCTTGACGCGCGGGTCGCGCAGCGCGTCCACCCCGGCCTGGTCGCCGAAGATCACCGCGAACACGCCCGCCGGCAGCCCGAGGTCGCTGACCACCTGCCCGGCCAGCTCGGCCACGGCCCGGGACAGGCCGGGGTGCGAGGGGTGCGCCTTGACCACCACCGGGCAGCCGGTGGCCAGCGCGGAGGCGGTGTCGCCGCCGAGCACGCTGAAAGCGAACGGGAAGTTGCTGGCCGCGAAGATCAGCACCGGCCCGACCGGCTCCAGCCAGCGGCGCAGCTCGGGCGCGGGCGGCGTGGTGCCCGGGTCGGCCGAGTCGGCCGCGGCCTCCAGGTAGCCGCCGTCCTCGATGACGGCGGCGAACAGCCGCAGCTGCCCGCTGGTCCTGGCCACCTCGCCGGTCAGCCGGGGCAGCGGCAGGCCGCTCTCCTGGACGGCCAGTGCGGCGAGCTCGCCGGTCCGCTCGTCGAGCCGGTCGGCCAGCGCGCGCAGCAGCCCGGTCCGCACGGCCGGCCGGCTGGTCCGCAGCGGGCCCGACGCGGCGGCGGCCGCGGCCAGCACCTGGTCCAGCTCGCCGGCCGAGGTCACCGGCACCGGCGGCCCGACCGGCTCGCCCGATCGCGGGTCGACGCCCTGAACGGCGGTTTCTCCGGTCTTGTCGCCGGCAGGCGGCGCGGGGGGGATAGGGGGGTCGTCCCCCCTGAACGGCACGGTGCCCATCTGTTAATCGTCCTCCTAGCTAGCGGCGCTGCGGGGCGCCCGGTCGGGGGCGGGAGTCAGCCACCCGAACCACTCAACGGTGGCGGGCCGGACAATATTCGTCAGGCTGCCGATCCCGGCGATGTCGATCCGTACCACGTCGCCCGGCTCCAGGGTGAAGTCCAGCCCCGGCACCAGGCCGGTCCCGGTGGACAGCACCGCGCCGTGCGGGAACTGGGCCGACCGGAACAGGTAGTCGACCAGGCCGGCCAGGTCACGGTGCAGCTGGGCGGTGGAGGCCTGGCCGTCCCAGGCTAGGCGTCCGCCGCGGCGGACCGTCACGCTGATCGTCAGCGCCCGCAGGTCGCCGAGCAGCCAGGCGGGCACGATGCCGGGCCCGAGGGCGCAGGCGCCGGCGTAGACCTTGGCCTGCGGCAGGTACAGCGGGTTCTCGCCCTCGATGGACCGGGACGACACGTCGTTGCAGATGGTCGCGCCGACGATCTCGCCCGCGGCGTTGCAGACCACGGCCAGCTCGGGCTCGGGCACGCTGACGGCCGAGTCGGGCCGGATGCCGATGGGCTCGCCGGGGCCGCACACCCGCCAGGCCGGGCTCTTGAAGAACAGCTCGGGCCGGTCGGCTTCGTAGACCCGGGCGTAGACGTCGGCGACCTGGCTCTCCTCCTGGCGCGCCGCGCTGGACCGCTCGTAGGTCACCCCGGACGCCCACACCTCGGTCAGCCCGTCCACCGGGGGCAGCAGCCGGAACGGGCCGCGGCTGGGCGCGGCGGACGCGGCGCTGGCCACGAACTCGCGCAGCCGGCCGGCCGGGAGGGCCAGCAGGTCGGCCAGCGCCGGCACCGGCAGCGGCCGGACGTCGTCCGCCTCCTGGACGCCGACCCGCACCCCGGCCTCGTCGGCATACCTGATGATCTGCACGCGCGCTCCTTCCCGCGCTAGCGATCATGGCCGGCGGGCCGGGCGCGCGGCCGGCCGGCCCCGCGGGTAAGGCGGCGGCCGGGCGCTAGCGCGAGCTGGAATGCCGCCGGGCCGCGCGCGCGTCGGGCGGCTCGGCCGGGCGGCTCAGGTCGCCCGCCAGCAGGTCCTGGAAGCGGGCCTTGAGCCGGTTGACCGGCTCGCGCCACCGCTGGTCGCGGTGGTCGGCCCTGGCCTGCTTGCGCGGCCGGGCGGCGTACCGCCACCGGGCCCACGGCGAGCCGGGCCGGGCCAGCCGGATGGCGCCGACGATGAACACCAGCGGCACGAACACCCCGAGCAGGGCGGTCCAGAACTTGCCCTTGAGCAGGGTGATCGCGGCCAGCAGGAAGACCACCGTCACGGTGATCACCAGGTCGACGAAGCGCATGCCCGAGCTCGCGACGTCCAGGCGGCTGTCCACCGACTGCACGCCGACCGGGGTGAATCCGAGCAGCAGCAGCGCGGTGAACCCGGCCGCCACGAACACCGCGTCCACCGACAGCCGGCCCGCGCTGGTCCAGTAGACGTCGCGCAGGTGCAGGATCAGCGCGAACTCGTCCAGCACCAGGGCCGTGCCCAGCCCGAACAGCGCGGCCGCCCCGACCCGCCAGCCGAGCGGGTGCAGCGGGGCGGCCAGCCCGCCGACCCCGGCCACGACCATGAACACCACGCCGAAGACCATGTGATGGATGTGCATGTCGCCGGGCGTGACGTTGCCGGGCCACCAGCGGACCTTGGCCCGGATCATCCGCACCGACAGCCGGATGAAGCCGAACCCGATGATGAACGCGACAAAGAAGCAGAACAGCGGCAGTCGCCCCGTCTGCACGATGTGAGCCTGGAACCATCCAGACATAACGCCTCTTACCTGCCAGGCCGAACCCGGAACCGGAACCTTAGTATCACCCCCCTGACCTACTCACCCGGCCCGGCGGCTAAACCGCCCGCCGCGGGTGGTCCGCCGGGACCGGCCCGCGACCGCCCGGGCTACGCGGGCGCGCGCAGCCGGCGCAGCATCCGGGCGTCCTCGAAGCCGACCGCCCGGGCGGCCGACTCGACGGTGGCGCCGTGCCCGATCAGGTGCTCGGCCCGCTCGGCCCGTAGCAGCTGCTGGTAGCGCAGCGGGGTCAGCCCGGTGGCGGCGCCGAACCGCCGGGTCAGCGTCCGCTGGCTGATCCCGGAGGCCGCGGCCAGGTCGGCCAGCGGGAGGTGCTCGGTGAACCGGGAATCGATCAGGTCCTGGACCCGGTGCACGGCGTCGCTGAGGTGCGAGCGGTGCCGCAGCATGGCGCTGGCCTGCGGCTCGTCGCCGTTGCGGCGGGCGTAGACGACCATCTCCCTGGCGATCCGGGCCGCGGCGGCGGGCCCGTGCGCCGTGGCCACCAGGTGCAGCGCGAGGTCGATGCCGCTGGCGATGCCGGCCGAGGTGACCACCCGGCCGTCCAGCACGTACAGCACGTCGCGCACCACCAAGGCCCGCGGGTAGCGGCCGGCCAGCTCCTCCTGAACGTCGTGGTGGGTGGTGCAGCGCCGGGCGTCCAGCAGCCCGGCCCGGCCCAGCCGTTCATCGCGGACGGCTTCACGGTCACGACCGTCGCAGCCGCCGCCCCTCCGCACATCATGAGGGCGGCGCCGCCGATGGCGGCCACCCAAAGCATCGTTTTCATCCGTACCCTCCCGTCCCGTCAGTCGCAGCATCGCGTCTACAAACAAGCGCGGTCTAAGC
>JBOHCO010000952.1:0-4313 GCA_050698895.1 Streptosporangiaceae bacterium | reverse complement strand
CGCCGCCGCGGCCCAGTCGCCCCGGCCGGCCGCCGCCCCGGCCGCCGCCGACAGCCCGGTGAACCGGTCGGTGTCCAGCTCGGCGCCGGCCACCGTGAGCTGGTAGCCGGGCCCGCGGGTGACCAGTCGCCGGCTGTCCTGCGGGCCCAGCTTCTGGCGGATCAGCTTGACGTAGCCCTGCACGGTGTTCCGCGCGCCCGGCGGGGGCTGGCCGTCCCACAGCACCCCGGCCAGCGCATCCACGGTGACAATCTGGTTAGCCCGCAGCAGCAGCACGGCCAGCACCGTCCGCTGCCGGGTCGGGAACGCCAGCTCGCCGCCGCCCGCCGCCACGCGCAGCGGCCCGAGGAGTCCGAACTCCATGCGAGTCCTGTCTGGAACCGATGTCAGGTTCATACCGTAATGCCGCGACCGGTGCGCCCGGCGGCGGATGCCGGTGAGCGGCTAGCCTTTCTCCGTGACCTACGCCGGGACCGAGGAGGACCTGCGCTCGGTGGAGGCCGCGCTGGCCAGGAGCCGGCGTTACGCCGCCATCGCGCCGGTCACCGTGCGCCGGCTCGCGGCCAGGGCGCTGCTGTCGGCCCAGGGCAACGTCCCCGAGGCCATCAAGCGGACCAAGCGCGGCCTGCACGAGATCTACGGCGCCTACCTGCCCGGCACCCCGCCGCACTACGAGCGGATGCTGGGCGAGCTGCGCGCGGCCCGGGCCGGCGGCGACGAGCAGGCCGTCAGGGACGCGCTCAGCTCGGCCCTGGCCGTGCACGCCTCGACCAGGGAGCGGCTGCCCCACCTGTCCGCGTTCTACCAGCAGATCTTCAGCCGGGTCGACCCTCCGGCCACCATCCGCGACCTGGCCTGCGGGTTCAACCCGCTGGCCAGGCCCTGGATGGGGCTGCCCGGGCCGGTCACCTACCTGGCCTCCGACATCGACACCCGGCTGGCGGGCTTCATCGAGCAGGCGCTCGCCGCGCTGGGCACGGCCCACCAGGTCGAGGTGTCCGACCTGATCGGCCAGCGGGTCGCCAGCCCCGCGGACCTGACCCTGCTGATGAAGACCGTGCCGTGCCTGGAACGGCAGCAGCCGGGGGCGGGCTGGGACCTGATCGAGGCGGTGAACTCGCCGGCCGTCGTGGTCACGTTCCCGACCAGGTCGCTGGGCCACCGGCCCAAGGGCATGTTCCAGACCTACTCGGCCGCGTTCGAGGCCCAGCTGGCCCAGCGGGCCTGGCCGGCCGAGCGCCTGGAGATCCCCGGCGAGCTGATCTACCTAGTCCGCAAGCCCCGTCACGGGGGGAACGGTCACGGGGGGAAGCAGTAGGAGTCGCTGGAGGCGTCGCCGCCCTGCAGCCGGACCTGGTGCGCGCGCCGGCCGCGGAACGCCTCGCCCTCCACGAAGAACCGCTCGTCGACCGACAGGCCGCCGTCGGCGCCCACGTCCAGCTTGGCCATCCAGGCCCCCACGCCGTCCGGGTAGAACTGGTCATCCCAGGACCCGTAGAGCGAGTTGGTGAAGTAGACCCGCTTGCTGTCCCGGCTGACCTCGACCATCTGCGGCCCGCCGCTGAGCGGCTGGTCCGGCCGGGCCGGGTGCGGGCGCCGGCCGACGATGCCGCCGATGCGGACCGAGCCGGTCTCCACCGGGTGGAACGGGTCGCTCACGTCGTACTGCTTCAGCTCGCCCGTGCCCCAGCAGGAGACGTACAGCTTCTGGTCGTCCACCGCCAGGGCCAGGTCGGTGATCAGCGGCGGGACGGCCCCGAACGGCTGGAGCGCGGGCGGCAGGCCGGCCGGGTCGGCGGGCTCGGCCGGGATGGTGATGACCTTCTGCGCGGCCCACTTCCCGTCATCGCCCAGGTGCCACAGCCAGATCGAGGCCGACAGGTCCTCCACGCTGATCACCACGCCGACGAACCCGTACAGCTTGGTCGGGTCGTGGGCCGGCCGCAGCTCCAGCGCCATCTGGTGCTGGTCGCCCAGGTCCACCGTCTGGATGTTGGTCCGCGTCTTCATGTCCCAGAAGTGCAGCCGGTGCCCGTACTTGCGGCCCAGCAGCAGGTCGGGCACGATCCCGTCCTCGATCATCGACGGGGTGCCCCACTCCGAGGTGATGGCCACGTCGTCGTTGATGTGCCACCACACGTCGTAGGCCAGGTACTGGTCGCCGCGGTCGGCCTCCCACTGGCCGGTGACCTCGAAGGTGTTGTTGTCCAGCAGCGCGACCCCGCCGGGGCCCTCCTGCGAGCCGCCGCCCAGGCAGGACACGAACAGCCCGCCGGGCCCGCAGTGCACGGTGTGCGGCCGGGAGTAGTTGGCCCGCTTGCTCAGCTCCTCGGGGCCGAGCACCTTGGTGATCTGCGGCCGGGCCGGGTCGGGCTGGGTGTCCAGCACGTACAGCCGCGAGGAGCGCAGGCCGGGCACGATCAGGTACCGGCGGTCGCCGTGGTCGTGGCCGCCGCCCGGGCACAGCGCGCTCGAGCAGGCGTTCCAGCCGAAGTGGTGCAGCTCGTCGCCCAGGTTGGGCAGCTCGGTGAAGCCGACCACCGAGCTGTAGCCGGGCGAGGCCGGGTCCACGTCGACGACCGCCATCGCGTCCGGCTTGTCGGCCGGGCGGGCGAACGTGGCCACGTAGGCCAGCCGCTCGGGCGGGGCCGCGGCCGCGTCGCGCGGCGACCGGTAGAACGTCGGGTCGTGGTGTTCCTGGTGCTGGTGCTCGTGCTCCTGTGTCATCGCACGCCCTCTGCTCGGGATTGAGGAATAAAACCGCCTGGAAAACTCGGTATTCCGCCGCTGCCTCGGCCCAGGCCTATCGGCATCCTCCGCGATCGAAACCGCCAGTGTCAACGACACGCCCCTCACCTGGGGTTGTCGTGAATCACACGCAGCTTCGGGGCCGAGTTACCACGGCAACGCGTTATCTCTTCGTAGCATGGCGTGAGACGCCTGCCCCGCCCCGCAGGCTCCCCGCCCAGGCGCCGCGCGCGGCGCGCCCCCGAGCACCCGGGCCCGGCTCTGCCCCGGCCCGCGAAAGGTACGTCTTTGCGGCTCCCAACGCTGTGGCTTCGATTCGCTGGCATTGGCGCGACCGGTATCGCCGTCATCGCCTGCGCGACCAGCGCGAGCGCCGTCGGCGTGCCCCAGGCCCGGCCGCTGCTCAAGGGCACGCACTCCAGCCGCGCCCAGTCGGCCCGGCCGCCCGCGCAGCCCCGGACGTCGGTGCCGGCCCAGCCGTCGGCGCAGCCCCAGCAGCCGGCCCAGCTCCGGGTGACGACGCAGCCCCGGCTGTCGGCGGCCCAGCGGGCCGGCCAGCGGGTCATCTACAGCTATGCCGGGCTGAACCCGCCGGGCCGCCTGCTGTGGCTGATCCGGCACGGCCAGGCGGCCGGGGTCATCTTCTTCGGCGCCAACATCTCCAGCGAGGCCCAGATCGCCGGGGTCATCCGCCAGTTCGAGGCGGCCGACGCGGCCCGCACCAACCCGGTACACGCGCCGCTGCTGCTGATGACCGACCAGGAGGGCGGCCTGGTCACGCGGCTGCCCGGCCGCCCGTTCCTGTCCGAGAAGCAGATCGGCGCGGCCAGGAACCCCGGCGCCGCCGCGACCACCGCGGGCCAGGGCGCCGCGGCCAACCTGCTCGGCGTGGGCATGAACGTCAACCTGGCCCCGGTGCTGGACGTGTACCGCCAGGCCGGTGACTTCGACGACCAGTTCCAGCGCTCGTACAGCAAGAACCCGCGGGTGGTGTCCCGGCTGGGCGCCGACTTCATCCGGGCCCAGCAGAAGGGCCGGGTGGCGGCCACGGCCAAGCACTTCCCCGGCCTGGGGGCGGCGGGCAAGAACCAGGACACCGACGCGGTGCCGGTCACCCTGAACGTCTCGCTGGCCAGCCTGCACAACACCGACGAGTTCCCGTACCAGGCCGCCATCGGGGCCGGGGTCAAGCTGGTCATGGCGTCCTGGGCGGTCTACCCGGCGCTGGACCGGTCCCGCCCGGCGGGCCTGTCCTCGCACATCATCCAGGGCCAGCTCCGGACCCGGCTGGGCTTCAAGGGCGTGACGATCACCGACGCGATCGAGGCCGGGGCGCTGCGCAGCTTCGGCTCGATCAGCAACCGGGCCGAGCTGGCCGCAGGGGCCGGCATGGACCTGATCCTGTGCGCGGCCCAGAACGTGGCCGAGGGCGTGAACTGCCGTAACGGCCTGCAGTCCGGCTACGCCAGCGGGAAGCTGAACCACGCCGCCTACCAGGCCGCGCTGACCCGGGTGCTGAAGCTGCGGGCCGGCCTGCCCAAGTAGGGCCGCCCGGACTCAGGGCC
>JBOHCO010000951.1:0-1605 GCA_050698895.1 Streptosporangiaceae bacterium | reverse complement strand
CGGGCCTGGCGGGAGTGGGCCCGCTCGCTGGGCGACGAGCTGGACGGCGCCGCGCCGGGCGACCGCGGCCTGGTCGCCGACGCGGTGGCCCGCAGCTTCACCAGCCGCCCGCTGCTGTGCGACCTGATCGCTCACACCCCGCTGAACCTGGAGCGGCACGTGTCGGTGGCGGCGGTGCGCCGTTACAAGCTGACCTCGCTGGGCGCCATCGCCGATGCCGTCGAGGTAATCGGCCGGGCGCTGCCCGGGCTGACCGCCGGGGAGTGCCGCGAGTTCATCTCGGCCATGGCCAGCCTGTCCGGGGCGATGTGGCAGATCGCCAACCCGCCGCCCGCGCTGGCCGGCCTGTACGCCGCCGACCCGGAGCTGGCCCATGCCTGCGTGGACCTGCTCCCCCGGCTGCGCCGCACGGCGGAGATCATGCTGGCCGGGCTGATCCCGAGCCGCCCGCCCGGCTAGCCGCTTCCCCGCCGGGCCGCCGCCCGGCCGCCGGGCCTGACGGCGGCGCGGGGCAGGATGGGGCGATGGACACCGAGGCGTTCCTGGCCGCGGCCCGCGAGCTGCTCGCGGTGCCCTCAACCGCCGACCGGCCCGGTGAGCTGGGCCGGGCGCTGGACTTCGTGCTCGACTTCATCGGGCCGGGCTTCACGGTGGAGCGGTTCGCCTCAGGCGGCAAGCCGAGCGCGCTGCTCTACCGCGGCCGGCCGCGACCGGAGTTCCGGGTCATCCTCAACGCCCACCTGGACGTGGTCCCGGCCCCGCCCGGGCAGTTCGAGCCGCGGCTGGAGGATGGCCGGCTGTACGCCCGCGGCGCCCAGGACATGAAGGTGTCGGCGCTGGTCCAGGCGCAGGTGTTCCGCGACCTCGCGGGCCCGGCCGGCTACCCCCTGGGCCTGCAGCTGGTCACCGACGAGGAGGTCGGCGGCCGGGACGGCACCCTGCACCAGCTCCAGCAGGGCGTCCGCGGCCAGTTCGTGGTCATCGGCGAGCACAGCGGGCTGCGCATCGTGACCGACTCCAAGGGCCGGATCGCGGTCAACCTGCGGGCGGCCGGCCGGACCGGGCACAGCGCCTACCCCTGGCTGGGCGACAACGCCCTGGTCAAGCTGGAGCGCAGCCTGGCCGGGCTGCTGGCGGCGTACCCGGTGCCGGACCGGGAGGAGTGGCGGACCACGGTCAACGTGGCCCGGATCGAGACGCCCAACCAGGCTCGCAACCAGATCCCCGAACAGGCCGAGGCGTGGCTGGACATCCGCTACCCGCCGGAGGACCCGGACCTGGCCGGAAAGACGATCCCGGAGCTGACCGCCTACCTGGCCGCGTTCTGCGAGCCCGGCGTGACCCCGGTGATCGGCCAGGCCGACCCGCCGCACCATGCCGACCGGGGCCGGCCGGAGGTCGGGGCGCTGCGGCGGGCCGCGCGCGGCCAGGGCTACCGCGCGGACTTCCTGCGCAAGCACGGGGCGGCAGACGCGCGGTTCTACTACCAGCAGGGCATCGACGCGGTGATCTTCGGCGTGGGCGGCGACGGCCAGCACGGCGCCGGCGAGTACGCCGAGATCGCCACCATCGCGCCGTACTACCGGGCGCTGGCCGAGTTCCTGA
>JBOHCO010000950.1:0-5375 GCA_050698895.1 Streptosporangiaceae bacterium | reverse complement strand
GCCCCGCTGGCACTGGCTGTCCCGCTGGAACTCGCTGTCCCGCTGGCACCGGCCGTCCGACCAGCAGTGGCCGCCCGACCGGGCGGGGAGGGCTGGGCGGCGTCGGGGGACCAGGCCAGGAGGACCTTGCCGCCCGAGCCGACGTCGAGGGGGAGCAGGGCGCCGACCGGGACGCTGTCGCGCAGGCCGGTGCCTGCGTCGCGGGCGGCCACGCACAGGCGCCGGTCGCCCGAGCGCACGTAAAGCTGCACGCTCTCGCCTGTGGCCTCGTGCAGCCGGGCCAGCACCGGGCCGGCCACGGCGGCCAGGTCCAGCGCGGGGCCGGCCCGGACGGCCAGCTCGGCCAGCCGCGGGCCGAGCTCGAACGCTCCGGTGGCGTCCCGGGTGACCAGCCGGTGCGCCTCGAGCGCGACCAGGAGGCGGTAGGCGGTGGGGCGGGGCAGCCCGCTGGCGTCGGCCAGCCAGCGCAGGGTGCGCGGGCCGTCGGCCAGGAGGTCCAGGAGCCCGACCGAGCGGTCGAGCACGCCGACTCCGGTGATTCGTTTGCCGCCGGGCTCGGCCGGGCGTAGAGTGCTCATATCCCGAACAGGCTATCTCATTATTTGAGACGGCACCACAATCAACTGATTCGAGACCCACGTGACCGGACGCCTTTTCGACAAGGTGTGGGACCGTCACCTCGTGGCCAGCCCCGAGGGCGAGCCCCCGCTGATCTACATTGACCTGCACCTGGTGCACGAAGTTACCTCGCCGCAGGCCTTCGAGGGCCTGGAGCTGGCGGGCCGCAAGGTCCGCCGCCCCGACCTGACCATCGCGACCATGGACCACGACGTGCCGACGGTCGGGCTGGACAAGCCGATCGCGGACGAGCTGGCCGCCGCGCAGATCGCCCGGCTGCGGGAGAACTGCGCCGCGCACGGCATCGTGCTGCACGCGCTGGGCAGCCGGGAGCAGGGCATCGTGCACGTGATGGGCCCGCAGCTCGGGCTCACCCAGCCGGGCATGACGGTGGTCTGCGGCGACAGCCACACCTCCACCCACGGCGCGTTCGGCGCGCTGGCCTTCGGCATCGGCACCACGCAGGTCGAGCACGTGCTGGCCACCCAGACGCTGCGGCAGGTCAAGCCGGACGCCATGGCGGTCACCGTGGACGGCGAGCTGCCGGCCGGCTGCACGGCCAAGGACCTGGTCCTGGGCGTCATCCGCCAGCTGGGCACCGGCGGCGGCGTGGGCTCGGTCATCGAGTACCGGGGCGCCGCGATCCGCGCGCTGTCCATGGAAGGCCGGATGACGGTCTGCAACATGTCCATCGAGGGCGGCGCGCGGGCGGGCATGATCGCCCCGGACGACACCACGTTCGCCTTCCTCGAGGGCCGCCAGTACGCGCCGCGCGGCGCGGCCTGGGAGCGGGCCCTGGCCGACTGGCGCGGCCTGGTCACCGACGAGGGCGCGTCGTTCGACCACGAGATCCGGATCGACGCCAGCGCGCTGACGCCCGCGGTGACCTGGGGCACCAACCCGGCCCAGTCGGTCTCCATCGACGGCGCCGTGCCCGACCCGGCCTCGTTCGGCTCCGACGCGGAGCGGCAGTCCGCCGAGCGCGCGCTGACCTACATGGGCCTCCAGGCGGGCACCGCGATCCGGGACATCGCCGTCAACACGGTGTTCATCGGCTCGTGTACCAACGGCCGGCTGACCGACCTGCGGGATGCGGCCGAGGTCATCCGGGGCAAGAAGGTGCACCCCGGCGTGCGGGCCCTGGTCGTGCCGGGCTCGGCGCGGGTCAAGGCCGACGCCGAGGCCGAGGGCCTGGACCGGTTCTTCACCGCGGCGGGCTTCGAGTGGCGCTCGGCCGGCTGCTCGATGTGCCTGGGCATGAACGGGGACATCCTGTCGCCCGGCGAGCGCTCCGCCTCGACCAGCAACCGCAACTTCGAGGGCCGGCAGGGCCCCGGCGGCCGGACCCACCTGGTGTCTCCGGCCGTCGCCGCCGCGACCGCGGTGGCCGGTCACTTCGCGACGCCGGGAGACGTGTGATGACTGAGACACCAACCACGGGGAAAACTACCCCCGGAATCAAGCAGGTCACCGGCCACGCGCTGGCGCTGGACCGGCGTGACGTGGACACCGACCAGATCATCCCGGCGTCCTGGCTCAAGCGGGTCGAGCGGACCGGGTTCGCCCCCGGCCTGTTCGGGGCCTGGCGCAACGACCCGGGGTTCGTGCTCAACCGGCCGGGCGCCGACCAGGCCAAGGTCCTGGTCGCCGGGGCCAACTTCGGCTGCGGCTCGTCCCGCGAGCACGCGGTCTGGGCGCTCCAGGACTTCGGCTTCCAGGTCGTCGTGGCGCCCAGCTTCGCCGACATCTTCCGCGGCAACTGCATCAGCTCCGGCCTGGTCCCGGCGCAGGTCACCGAGGACGGCGTGCGCCGGCTGTTCGCCGCGCTGGCGGCGGACGAGGCGGCCGAGGTCGCGGTGGACGTGGCGGCCAAGACCGTGAGCATCCCGTCGGCCGGCATCACCGAGCCGTTCGAGCTGGCCGACTTCGCCCAGTGGCGGCTGCTCGAGGGCCTGGACGACGTCGGGCTGTCGCTGCGGCACGAGGCGGCGATCTCGGCCTACGAGGCCAGCCGGGCCGGCTGGCTGCCCACGCTGGCCGCAAACGCGCCCGCGACCGCCTGAAGTGCGCTATCGTGTTTCAAGCGCGTGACGGGCGGCGTTGCCCGCACGGGTAGCGCCGCCCCGCCGCGGTGTTAGGTTCAGATCAATTAACAACTGGCAATGAGGCCAGGCCCGCTTATCTGGCGGGGCAGCGCATCTGGTAGAACTAAGACCAGGCGCCCTGAGCAGGGCCAGCGCCGCAAAGACACAGCGCTTCATACAGACAGCAGACCGGAGCAGAACCGTGAGCCGCGTGTTCCTCGAACACCTCGTACTTATTATCACGTAGCGCGTAACCCCAACCGGGGTGCGCGCTACAACCTCTTTGCCGACACGGCAGGGAGGTTTTTTGTTGGACTCCCAACCATATTCCAACAAAATGCCAGCGATTCGCGACTAACCGACAAGGAGCATGCCGTGCAGTTGACCGGAGCCCAGGCCCTCGTGCGCAGCCTTGAAGAGCAGGGTGTCGAGGTAGTCTTCGGGCTGCCCGGCGGCACGATCCTGCCGACCTACGACCCCCTGCTGTCCTCCTCGCTGCGGCACGTGCTGGTCCGGCACGAGCAGGGCGCGGGTCACGCCGCCGAGGGCTACGCCTGGGCCACCGGGCGTCCCGGCGTGTGCATGGCGACCAGCGGGCCGGGCGCGACCAACCTGGTCACCGCGCTGTCGGACGCCTACATGGACTCGGTGCCGATGGTCGCCATCACCGGCCAGGTGGGCACGCCGATGATCGGCACCGACGCGTTCCAGGAAGCCGACATCACCGGCATCACGCTGCCGATCACCAAGCACAACGAGATCGTGACCAGCGTGGAGCGGATCCCGGCCGCGGTGGCCGAGGCGTTCCACATCGCCACCACCGGCCGCCCCGGCCCGGTGCTGGTCGACGTGCCCAAGGACATCCAGCAGGGCCTGGGCGAGGTCTCCTGGCCGGCGACCATGGACCTGCCCGGCTACCGGGTGCCGGGCCCGCCCAGCCGGGAGGCCATCCGGGCCGCCGCCGCGCTGCTGCGCCAGGCCCGCCGCCCGGTGCTGTACGTCGGCGGCGGCGTGATCAAGTCCAACTCGCACGCCGAGCTGCTGGCCCTGGCCGAGCTGGCCCAGGTCCCGGTGGTCACCACGCTGATGGCCCGCGGCGCGTTCCCCGACGCCCACCCGCTGTGCCTGGGCATGCCCGGCATGCACGGCACCTACCCGGCGGTGGCCGCGCTGCAGGAGGCCGACCTGCTGGTCGCGCTGGGCTCCCGGTTCGACGACCGGGTGACCGGCAGCCTGCCGCACTTCGCGCCGCACGCCCGGATCGTGCACGCCGACATCGACCCGGCCGAGATCGGCAAGAACCGCCACCCGGACGTGGCCATCCTGGGCGACCTCAAGGCCACGCTGACCGGCCTGGCCCAGGCGCTGACCACGGAGATCGCCGCGGACGGCCCGCTGGACACCGCGGACTGGCTGGCCGCTACGGACGCCTGGAAGCGGCAGTTCCCGCTGCGCTACACCCAGGAGAGCGACGGCCCGCTGAAGCCGCAGTACGTGGTCGAGCGGCTGTCGGCGCTGACCGGCGGCGACGCCATCGTGGTGGCCGGGGTCGGCCAGCACCAGATGCACGCGGCCCAGCACTACTCGTTCACCAAGCCGCGCAGCTGGATCAACTCCGGCGGCGCGGGCACCATGGGCTTCGCGGTCCCGGCCGCGATGGGCGCCCAGGTGGGCCGGCCCGGCGAGACCGTGGTCGCCATCGACGGCGACGGCTGCTTCCAGATGACGGCGCAGGAGCTGGCCACCTGCGCCATCGAGGGCCTGCCGATCAAGGTCCTGATCTTCAACAACGGCTTCCTGGGCATGGTCCGCCAGTGGCAGGAGCTGTTCTACGAGGAGCGCTACTCCCAGGTCGAGCTGGGCCAGGCCATCCCGGACTACGTGAAGCTGGCCGAGGCCTACGGCTGCTACGGGCTGCGCTGCGACTCGGCCGACCAGGTGGACGAGGTGCTGGAGAAGGCGCTGGCCGCCACCGACGTCCCGGCCGTCGTGGACTTCCGGGTGCACGACCGCGAGGGCGTGTTCCCGATGGTGCCGGCCGGCAAGCCCAATGACGAGATCGTGCTGGGCCCTGAGTTCAGCGCGGACGAGCAGCGCGCCGCCACCCGCCGGGTGGTCGCGGGCGCGCACGCAGTGACCGCCCAAACCGAGACGGCGCATGCGGAAATGGAGTCCCGATGACCACGCCCGACCCGAACACCACGCACACGCTGTCGGTCCTGGTCGAGAACAAGCCGGGCGTGCTCTCGCACGTGGCCGGGCTGTTCTCCCGGCGGGCGTTCAACATCGCCTCGCTGGCGGTCGGGCCGACGGCCGACGACCGGGTCAGCCGGATCACCATCGTGGTGGACGGCGCGTCCACCCCGGTCGGCCAGGTCATGTCCCAGCTCAACAAGCTGGTCCGGGTGCTCAAGGTGGTCGAGCTGCACCGCGGCACGGGGGTGGAGCGCGAGCTGGCCCTGATCAAGGTGCGGGCCGAGCCCGAGCGGCGGGGCCAGCTGCTCGAGGTGGCCCAGGTGTTCGGCGCCTCGGTGGTGGACATGAGCCCGGAGACGATCGTGCTGGAGGCGGTCAGCAGTCCCGGCAAGCTGGACGCGCTGCTGGCCATGCTCGACGACTACGGCACCACCGAGATCGTCCGCACCGGGCGCATCGCGCTGGCCCGCGGCGCCG
>JBOHCO010000949.1:0-4406 GCA_050698895.1 Streptosporangiaceae bacterium | reverse complement strand
CAGCTTGTCGGCGTTGCCGTTGTTCCTGATCGCGACGTAGGCGTCGGTGGGATTGCCGTTGTGGGGCACGCCCACGTAGGCAGTGACCAGCTCGATGGGCGGCGCGCTCGCCTCGGCCTGGACGGCGCAGCCAGCCAGGACGGCGCCCAGCGCCGCGATCAGCCCGGCGGCGCCCGCGCGAGTGGCGATTCCCTGGCCGGCGGGCCGGGATGCAGTGGCCCGGCCGGGCCGGGCCGCCTTGGTCAGCATGATCTTCGCTCTCAGGTCTCTCACGGCGCGAACTATCGTCTCACGCGGCCGGCCCGGCCGGGCTGCCGGGCAGGACCGGCGGCGTGCTCAGCCGTAGTTGCGGAAGGCCGGCCAGGCCCTGGCCCAGCTCGAGCGCAGGCCGGTGGCCAGGTAGATCGGTGCGCCCTGCTCGTCGTCATTGACGCCGAGGCCGTTCTCGAAGGTCCCGATCCGCCGTACGTGCGCGAACTCCCGCCGCAGGAACCCGGGGTCCATGTCCACCGCGATGGCGGCGGTGTCGCGAGCCGGTGGCGGGCCCCAGAGCCAGAAGTTGTTACTGCCGCTGTAAGCCGTCGGGAGCCCGTCCGCCGGGCCGAAGCGCTCGATCGCGCCCGCCTCGCCGTAGTTGCTGGTGAGCAGCGTGGTGCGGGAGCGCAGCGCCGGCGGGAGGGCGTGGTACTCGCGGGCCACCAGCCCGGCCAGCTTCGGCCAGGCGATCTCCTCGCCGAGGTCGTAGTTGAGCTTCTGGATGATCGGGTGCGTGCCCAGCGCCCGGGCGGGCAGGACCGGCAGCAGGGCGGGCAGCGAGATCAGCGTGGCCACGACCATGGCGCAGCCCATGACGGCGGCGGGCCGGAGACGGCGGGCCCGCGGGCGGCGGCCGGCCAGCCAGCGCTCCAGCGGCACCGAGCCGGCCGCGAGCAGGAACGTGAAGATGGCGCCCGGGTAGTACGGCTTGCCGCCCATGAGGAGGAACAGGGCCAGGACGACCAGGCTGGCGATCCCGACCGACCGGAACCGGCGCGCCGCCGGGTTCCGCAGCGTCCAGACCAGCCCGGCGATCCAGACCGGGGTCAGCACCAGGCCGGTGTAGATGATCTGGGCGATCAGGTAGGTGGCGCGGTTGTGCCCGGCGCTCTGCTGGAGCACGGCGAACACGTCGAACGCGGGCCAGCCGTTCGCGGCCTGCCACACCAGGTCGGGCAGGGCCAGCCCGGCGGCGATCAGGGCGCCCAGGCCCAGCCACCAGCTCGCCGCCAGCCGCCGGGCCGGGGTCAGGGCGAACCCGACGGCCAGGGCGGCGACCAGGAAGCCGATGTTCCACTTGGCCTCGGAGGCGACGCCGACGCACGCCCCGATGGCCACCCACCAGCGGCGATCGCCGGTGGTCAGCAGCTTGAGCACCAGCACCAGCGTGAGGGTCCAGAAGAAGAAGTCGGGCGCGGCGGTGGTCAGCTCGTGCATGGCGCCCACGTACTCGGCGCAGGTGGCGGTGGCCAGCGCCGCGAGCACCTGGCCGGTCCGGCCGGCGCCGAGCAGGCGGCTCATGGTCGCGGTCAGCGCGACCATGCCAGCCAGCGCCAGGGCCGGGATCAGGCGCAGCGCGATCAGCGAGTCGCCCGAGGCGGCGGCGGACAGCCGGGCCAGCAGCGGGGTCAGCGGCGGCTGGTCAACGTAGCCGAACGCCAGGTGCCGGCCGGCTTCCAGGAAGTACAGCTCGTCGCGGACGTAGCCGTAGCGCGCGCTGACGGCCATCTCGGCGGCGAAGGCCACCGCCGCGATGAGCGCGATCCAGCGGACGGGCGCCCGGCGGGCGGCCTGGCCCTCGGCGGCCTGGCCCTCGGCGGCCTGGCCCTTGACGGCCGCGCCCTTGACGGCCTCGGCCGTCGCGGCCTGGTGCTCGGCGGGCCCGGCGGCGGGGGTGAATTCGGCGGCGGGGAGGTAGTGAGCGTTCATGACGGCATCGTCGCCCGGTCCCATGATCACGCGCGCCGGCCGCGGGAGCGAACCTCGGTCTCATCCGGGCGGGCCGCCTGCGCCCGGACGCGGGGCCGTTCTCCTGCGGAGGTAGGAGGGCCGGGCTCCGCCTCGCGGAGGATGTCGCCTGGTGCCGGTCCCGTTCTACGATCGGGGCGTGAAGAGGCTGTCGGCCTGGGCCGCCAAGCTCACGCCGCGGCAGCAGGACCTGTCGCTGGCGGTGGTGCTGGCGGTCGTGAACGTGGGCACCGTGCTCCCGTACTGGTCCCACTTGCACCCGCAGGCCTGGGCCGTCGTGCTGCTGATACTCCAGGCCCTGCCGCTGGTCTACCGCCGCGACTACCCGGTGCTGGTCTTCCTGGCCGTCGGCCTGCCCCGGTCCATCTACGACCGGGTGGGCTTCGGCTACGCACCGGTGGCGGTGGGGCCGGCCATCGCCTACTTCACGATCATGGAACGGTCCTCGACGAGAGTTCGGTGGGCGATGAGCGCCCTCCTGCTGGTCGGGATCGTGGAGGGCCAGACCGTGCCCGGCCACACGGAGCCCTACGACTTCTTCGTCCAGCTGTTCATCTTCGGCATGGCCGGCTTCGCGGGCCTGCTCAGCCGGAGGAACCGGGCCCACCTGAGCGAGACCGAGGCCCGGGCCGAGCGGGCGGAATCCGAGCGCGACCAGCAGGCCGCCCTGGCCGCCGCGGGGGAGCGGGCCCGGATCGCCAGGGAACTGCACGACGTCGTGGCGCACCACGTCAGCCTGATGGCGGTGCAGGCGGAGGCAGCCGGATCGCTGCTGCCGGGCCAGCCCGAGCAGGCCGGGCACTCGGTGGAGATCATCGGGCAGACGGCCCGGCAGGCGCTCACGGAACTGCGGCGGCTGCTCGGGGTGCTGCGCGGGCCGGGGGAGCAGCCGACGACGCCGCCGTCGCCGTCCCTGGGCCAGCTGGACGGCGTGCTGGCCCGGGTCAGGGAGGCCGGGCTGGCCGTGGACCTGGCCGTGGAGGGGGACCCCTCCGATCTGGCCGCCGGGGTGAACCTGACCGCGTACCGGATTGTGCAGGAGGGCCTGACCAACGCGCTGCGGCACTCGGCGGCGCCGTGCGCGGCGGTCCGGATCCGCTACGAGCCGGGCTACGTGACGGTGTCGATCACCAACTCGGGGCCCGCCCCGCGAAACGGCCGGGCCCGCAACGGCCAGGCCGGCCACGGGACGGCAGTCAACGGGACCGCGCTCGCCGACGGCGGCTTCGGGCTGGCCGGCATCGCCGAGCGGGTGGCCTCCTGCGGCGGCACGCTGAGCGTCGGGCCCACCGGCGCCGGCGGCTTCGCCGTCACTGCTAGGCTCCCGGCGCTATGACTACCCCCATCCGGGTCCTGGTCGTGGACGACCAGGAGCTGGTCCGGGCCGGGTTCTGCGTCATCCTCGAGGCGGCCGAGGGCATCCAGGTGGCGGGCGAGGCGGCCAACGGGGCCCAGGCCGTGGCCCGGGCCGCCGCCCTCGGGCCGGACGTGGTGCTGATGGACGTGCGGATGCCGGAGATGGACGGGCTCGAGGCCACCCGGCTGATCACCGGCGGGGAGCGGGACGCCGGGCCGCGGGTGGTCATGCTGACCACGTTCGACCTGGATGACTACGTGTACGAGGCGCTGCGCGCCGGGGCCAGCGGGTTCCTGCTCAAGGACGCGCCGCGGCACGACCTGATCGCCGCCGTCCGCCGGGTCGCGGCCGGGGACGCGCTGCTGGCGCCGTCGGTGACCCGCCGGCTGATCGAGGCGTTCGCCCGCCGGCCGCCCGAGACCGCGCCGTCACCGTCCCGGCTGGCCTCGCTGACGGCCAGGGAGCGGGACATCCTGCTGCGGCTGGCCCGCGGCCGCAGCAACGCCGAGGTCGCCGCCGAGCTGTTCGTGGGCGAGACCACGGTCAAGACGCACGTCGGCCACCTGCTGGCCAAGCTGGGCCTGCGGGACCGGGTGCAGGCCGTGATCCTGGCCTACGAGACCGGCCTGGTGGTGCCGGGCGAGACCGAGGAGACGGCCGGCTGACCGCGCCTCGCTAGCCGCGCTCGATGGCCGTGCCCAGCAGGCCCAGCGGCGGGGAGCCGAGCGCGAACATGGCCGAGTGGAAGCGGTGCAGCGTGAAGCCGGTGCCCCACTCCTTGCGGGCCCGCTCGCGCAGGTCCATGATCTCCAGCTTGCCCCAGGTGTACCGGCCGTAGGTCGGGTCGAACGTGGCCCGCCGGGCCTCCGACAGCGCCGCCGACCCGACGATGTGGGTGTCCGACTCGAACCGCCGCGCGGCCTGCGCCACCGTCATCCCGGCCGTGTGCACGCCGATGGCGCAGGCCAGCCGGGTGACCCGGATCAGCGCCTCCAGCCAGACGCCGACGGCGAACCGCGGGTCGTCGGCGCAGAAGCCCTCCTCC
>JBOHCO010000948.1:0-5754 GCA_050698895.1 Streptosporangiaceae bacterium | reverse complement strand
GAGCCCCAGACCCGGTCGATGAGCTGCATCCGGGTCAGCACGCGCCCGGCGTTGCGGAGCAGGAACTCCAGCAGCTCGAACTCCTTGAGCGGCAGCTGGACCTGCGAGTTGCGCACGGTCACCACGTGCCGGTCGACGTCCATCCGGACCGGGCCGGACTCCATGACCGAGGTCACCGGCTCCTCGGCGTCGCCGCGCCGCCGCAGCACGGCCCGGATCCGGGCGACCAGTTCGCGGGAGGAGAACGGCTTGGTGACGTAGTCGTCGGCGCCCAGTTCCAGGCCCACGACCTTGTCGATCTCGCTGTCCTTGGCGGTCAGCATGATGACCGGCACGTTGGAGCGCTCCCGCAGGCTGCGGCAGACCTCGCTGCCGGGCAGGCCGGGCAGCATGAGGTCCAGCAGCACCAGGTCAGCGCCGGTGCGGTCGAACGTCTCGATGGCGTCGGGACCAGTGGGGCAGACTGCGACCTCGAACCCTTCCTTGCGCAGCATGTAGGACAGCGCGTCGCTGAACGATTCCTCGTCCTCGACAACGAGCACCCGTGTCACTTGACCGTCTCCCTGGCTGGTCGAGCTTTGGCATGATCAGCACCGCCCTCGGGCGGCACGCTAGAAGAGCTTCTGAGTGGCAGTCGCAGCGTAAAGGTAGATCCGGCGCCTTCCTGGCTCCACACCGTGATCCGGCCGCCGTGGGCCTGGGTGACGTGCTTGGCTATGGCCAGGCCGAGGCCGGTCCCGCCGGTGGCCCGTGACCGCGCCGGATCCACCCGGTAGAAGCGCTCGAAGATCCGCTCCAGGTCCCGCTCGGGGATGCCGATGCCCTGGTCGGCCACGCTGACCTCGGCCGTGTTGGCGCCCACCCGGCGGGTCGAGACCAGCACCCGGGTCCGCTCCGGGCTGTAGGCGACCGCGTTCTCCAGCAGGTTGCGCAGCGCGGTCACCAGCAGGTCCTCGTCACCCATGATCACCAGCCCGTGCTCGCCGCTGGCGGCCAGCTCGATGCCGTGGGCGTTGGCCTTCTCCCGGCAGCGGTCCAGGGCCTCGGCCACCACGACGTCCAGCTCGATCGGGCTGGGGTCCGGCACCGGCTCGGCGGCCTGGATCCGGGACAGCATGATCAGGTCCTGGACCAGGTGGGTGAGCCGCGAAGCCTCCTGGCGCATGCGCCCGGCGAACCGCAGCACGGCCTCGGGGTCGTGCACGGCGTCCTCGACCGTCTCGGCCAGCAGGGCCAGGGCGCCGACCGGCGTCTTGAGCTCGTGGCTGATGTTGGCCACGAAGTCGCGGCGCACTTCCTCGACGCGGCGGCTCTCGGTCTGGTCCTCGGCCAGCAGCAGTACCAGGCCGCCGTGGCCCACCTCGGGGCCGAGTGCGGCCACCCGGACCGCGAAGCTGGTGGTGCGCCCGTTGGACCGGCTGGTCGCGATCTCGATCTCGCCCTCGCGGACCTTGCCGTCCCGGCGGACCTTCCGGGCCAGCGCGACCAGCTCGCCGACGACCAGCTCGTCGCCGTCGACCAGGCCAAACGAGCGGGCGGCGGCACTGGCTCGCAGCACCTTGTCGTCGTGATCCAGGACCACGGCCGATGACGAGAGAACCTCGAGAACGGAGTCAACACCGGCCGGCAGTGCCGCCCGCCCCGACAGCCTGCCGCCCGTGGCTCCAACGGCTGTGTCCCCAACGGCTGTGTCTCCGACGGCTGCGTCGCCAACGGGTGAGTCAGCGCCCACGGACCCGGCCGTATTCACCGTCATGTCCACACTTCAATCGTATGCTGGCGAGCCGGTGGAGCAGATCAGCCGGACACCGCCGACCAGCGGTTCTTCGCGCAATGTTCACGGTCAGGACGACCCCCGTCCATGTTGGCTCTGCTCCGCCGACACGCTTCGCACCAGGCATTTGCCAGTATGTGATCGTCTCTGGCCGGATTATCGACGCCCAGAATTGGGTGATCCCGCTGGTATTCAGCTGCTTCAGCGGCCCTGCGCCGCGACGGCCTTGGCCGCCTCGGCGGCCGCGTCCGGGTCCAGATAGCGCCCGCCCGGCACCACCGGCCGGAACCCCTCGTCCAGCTCGTAGACCAGCGGGATGCCGGTCGGGATGTTGAGCTCGGCGATCTCCGCGTCCCCGATGCCGTCCAGGTGCTTGACCAGCGCCCGCAGCGAGTTGCCGTGGGCCACGACCAGGACCGTCTGGCCGGCGGCCAGATCCGGGACGATGGCGTCCTGCCAGTACGGCAGCATGCGCGCGACCACGTCGCGCAGGCACTCGGTCCTGGGCAGCAGGTCATCGGGCAGCAGGGCGTAGCGGGGGTCGGCGACCGGGGAGGTCGGGTCGTCGTCGGGCAGCGGCGGCGGGGGCACGTCGTAAGAGCGACGCCACAGCATGAACTGCTCGTCGCCGTAGGTCTGCCGGGTCTGGGCCTTGTCCTGGCCCTGGAGGGCGCCGTAGTGGCGCTCGTTGAGCCGCCAGGACCGGTGCACGGGCAGCCACAGCAGCCCGGCCGACTCCAGGGCCAGATTGGCCGTCTGGATCGCCCTGGTCAGCACTGATGTGTGCACCACACCGGGGCGGAGGCCGGATTCGGCCAGCATCGTCCCGCCCCGCTGAGCCTCGGCCGCGCCCGCGGCCGACAGCCCGACGTCCACCCAGCCGGTAAACAGGCCCTTCGCGTTCCACTCGCTCTCGCCGTGCCGGAGCAGCACCAACTGACTCATGGCAATGAGCCTAGCGGCCCTTGTTAATTGTCCTGATTCCAGTGTCGACAGGGAACATGCGCGGCCGGTCCGGGGTTGGCCCGTGCGGAGGTGCATGCCAGTGCCGCGACGCTTGCCCCGGCGGATCGCCACCGTCAGCGTTCACACGTCGCCGCTTGAGCAGCCGGGGACCGGGGATGCGGGCGGCCTTAACGTGTACGTGGTCGAGGTTGCGAAGCGGCTGGCGGCCCGCGGCGTCGAGGTCGACATCTTCACCCGGGCGGTCTCCCGCGAGCAGCCGCCGGTGGCCGAGCTGGCGCCGGGCGTGCTGGTACGCCACCTGACCGCGGGCCCGTTCGAGGATCTGGACAAGTCCGACCTGCCGGGCCAGCTCTGCCAGTTCACCTTCGAGCTGCTGCGCACCGAGGCCCGGCACGCGCCGGGCCGCTATGACCTGGTGCACGGGCACTACTGGCTGTCGGGCCAGGTCGGCGCGGTGGCCAAGGAGCGGTGGGGCGTGCCGCTGGTCCAGTCCATGCACACGCTGGGCAAGGTCAAGAACGCGTCCCTGGCGGTGGGCGAGCGGCTGGAGCCGGAGGTCCGGCTGCGCGGCGAGGCCGAGGTCATCGCGGCCGCCGACCGGCTGATCGCCAACACCGACGACGAGGCCCGCGACCTCATCAGCGGCTACGACGCCGCACCGGGCCAGGTCGCGGTCATCAACCCGGGGGTCAGCCTCTCGGTGTTCCGGCCCGGCTCGCAGGCGCAGGCCCGCCGGCGGCTCGGCCTGCCCGCCGACGGGATCGTGCTGGTGTTCGCCGGGCGGGTGCAGCCACTCAAGGCCCCGGACCTGGTCCTGCACGCGGCGGCCCGGATGATCGCCGGCGACCCGAGCCTGGCCAGCCGGCTGACGATCGCGTTCGTGGGCGGCCCGAGCGGGGCCGGCCGCGCCGACCCGGACGGGCTGACCGAGCTGGCCGCCGGGCTGGGCCTGGCCGACCTGATCCGGCTCGAGCCACCATGCCCGCAGCCAGAGCTGGCCAACTGGTACCGGGCGGCGACGATCGTCATGGTGCCGTCGTACTCCGAGTCCTTCGGGCTGGTCGCGGTGGAGGCCCAGGCCTGCGGCACGCCGGTGGTGGCGGCCGCGGTCGGCGGGCTGCGCACGGCGGTACGAGACGGGGTGTCCGGGGTCCTGGTGGACTCCCGTGACCCAGCCCGGTACGCGCGGGCGATGCGCGACCTGATCGACCGGCCGCAGAGGCTGGCTCAGCTGTCAGCCGGCGCCCGCGAGCACGCCTCCCGCTTCGGCTGGTCCGCGACCGTGGACCGGCTGCTGGACCTCTACAGTGGCGTGATGAGCCACACCCCCGCCGCTGTAGAAGCGTGACCGCGCTCGAGGACGCCCTGCGGAGCCTCGGGGTGGAGTTCGAGACCCCGCAGCCGGGCTCGTGCCTGGTCGCGCTGCGCGGCGAGCACAAGCTGGCCACCATGACCTGGCTCATCGCCGGCGCGCACAGCCTGCACGTGGAGGCGTTCTTCTGCCGCCAGCCCGACGAGAACCACGCCCAGTTCTACCGGTTCCTGCTGGAGCGGGGCGGGCGGATGTACGGCGTGCACTTCGCGCTCGACCCGACCGGCGATGTCTACCTGGTCGGCCGGCTGCCGCTGGCGGCCATCGCCCCGGCGGAGATCGACCGGCTGCTGGGCTGCGTGCTGAGCTACGCCGATGAGACCTTCGACCAGGCGCTGATGCTCGGCTTCGCCTCGGCCATCCGCAAGGAGTACGCCTGGCGAGTCAAGCGCGGCGAGAGCCTGGCTAACCTGCGACCCTTCGCTCGGGTGACCGGCTCCGGGGCCGGGGCCGCGCGGTTCTCGGCTGAGGGGACCTAGGACTTCACCAGGCGGGAGATGGCCTCCGCCGCCTCCTTGACCTTGACCTGAGCGTCGGGGCCGCCGCTCTCGATGGCCTGCGTCACGCAGTGGCCCAGGTGGTCCTCCAGCAGGCCGATGGCCACCGCCTGGAGCGCCCTCGTGGCGGCTGAGATCTGGGTCAGCACGTCGATGCAGTAGGTGTCGTCCTCGACCATGCGCTGGAGGCCGCGCACCTGGCCCTCGATCCGGCGCAGGCGCCTGAGGTAAGCATCCTTATCCTGCGTGTATCCGCGCATGGTCAGAAGGTACCTGACCAGGCCGGCAGTCCGACAGTCCGCGATCCGCGACCCGCGGCGCCGGCAGCCGCCGCGGCGCGGTAGAAATAGGTGAGCGAGATCGTGGGCCAAGCAGGAGAGGACCGTGCCATGTCCGGTTACGGCATGCGCTACGCCGCGTCCAGGCGCGACAACGGCGTCCGGACCGTCACCAAGTTCACCTGGCGGGCCGGGATCGCCGCCGTGATCTGCTCGGCCATCATCGGCCTGGCCTTCGGCCACCACGCGGACACCCAGACGGCTCAGGAGCGCCAGCAGGGCATTTTGATGCCCAGCCAGCCTCCCGCGGCCGGGCACGGCGCCGGCCAGGTGACGTCAGGCGCTACATGACCACTCCGACGGTCGCCCGTGACACCTTCGGCGTGTTCGGCACCACGGCTGTCCTGCTGGTCACCGAGCCGGGTGCGCTGAGCCAGGCCCGGACCCTGGCCGACGCCGAGCTGGCCGCCGTGGACCAGGCCGCCAGCCGGTTCCGGCCGGACTCCGAGCTCGCGGCGCTCAACGCGGCCGGCGGCGCCCCGGTCACGGTCAGCGACCTGTTCGCCGACCTGCTCAAGGCGGCCCTGCGGGCCGCCCGGCTGACCGACGGCGACGTCGACCCGACCTGCGGCCACGCGCTGGCCGCACTGGGCTATGACCGCGACTTCGCCCAGGTCCGGGCGCGCGGCCCGGCCAGCCTGGCCACCGTCCTGGGCCCGGTGCCCGGCTGGCGCCGGGTCGAGCTTGACCAGCGGGCCAGGAGCGTCCGGTTGCCCGCGGGCACCCAGCTCGACCTGGGCGCCACGGCCAAGGCCTGGGCGTCCGACCACTGCGCCGAGCTGATCGCCGACCGCCTCGGCTGCGGCG
>JBOHCO010000947.1:0-3116 GCA_050698895.1 Streptosporangiaceae bacterium | reverse complement strand
CCGACGGCCATACGTATGCTAGGCGGAGCATAGGGGGCAAACGGAGGACTCGGGATGCAGGCGGACATCAAGGGCACCACGATGCCCATCCTGGAAGTGCGGCTCGATTCCGGCGAGGAGCTGGTCTCCACTCACGGCGAGCTGGCCTGGATGACGCCCAGCATCCAGATGTCGCAGACCACGTCGGCGGGCCCGGGCGGCGGCGGGCTCATGCAGGGCCTCAAGCGCATGATGGGCGGCGGCGGGCTGTTCCTGACCCGCTACGAGGGCCCGGGCATGATCGTGTTCGCGGCCAAGGTGCCCGGCCATATCCACCCGGTGGACATCAGCCCCGGCGAGGCCTACTTCGTGCACCGGCACGGCTTCCTGTGCGGGACCGGCGGGGTCTCGCCCAGCATCGGGCTCCAGCAGAGCTTCCGCGGCGGCCTGTTCGGCGGCGACGGTTTCATCCTCCAGAAGCTCGAGGGTCAGGGCACGGCCTGGATCGAGCTGTCCGGGGAGCTGACCACCTACGACCTGCCGCCCGGCCAGACGCTGCTGGTCCACCCCGGGCACGTCGGGATGTTCGCGGGCAGCGTGTCGTTCCAGATCACCCGGGTGCCCGGCGTGACCAACCTGCTGTTCGGCGGCGACGGGTTCCACCTGGTCGCGCTGACCGGGCCGGGCCGGGTGTGGCTCCAGTCCATGCCCCTGGTCCAGCTGGCCGCCGCGATCCAGCCCTACCTGCCCACCGCCACCGGCGGCGCGGCCGCCTCGGGCGCGGCAGGCGGTCTGTTCGGCGACATGCTGCGCGGCACTTAGCTTCGGGGTGGCTAGCGCCGTACCGCCGGCCTAGCGCTTCACGGCCTGCAGGGTGTAGGTGTGCGCCAGGCGCCACGGGCGGTCGGCCAGCCGCCACTCGCCGCCGCCGATCTCGACCATCATGCCGGGCAGCGCGTTCCAGGGCACGCTGTCGTGCTCGACCAGCCCGGTGACCGTCAGGCCCTCGTCCATCAGCGCCGTCACGGTCTCGCCCAGGCCGTGGCTCCACTCGTGCGTGACGTTGTGGGTGAACACCGTGTCGGTCTGCACGTAGGTACCCGGCTGGTCCCAGACCTCCGGCTCGGGCCGCTCGAAGTACGGGGACTCGACGACCAGCAGGTGGTCCTCGCGGGTGTCGGCCATGGTCATCAGCATCGGATGGCCCTCCCGGATGAACAGCCGCCCGCCCGGCCTGAGCAGGCTGGCCACCACCTGGGCCCAGCGCCGCACGCTGGGCAGCCAGCACAGCGCCCCGATGCCGGTGAAGACCAGGTCGAGGCTGCCCGGCTCCAGCACGGCGGCCGCCTGGTACACGTCGCACTCCACGAACTCGGCGTCGGCCCCGGTGCGCCGGGCCAGGTCGCGAGCCTGGGCCAGCGCGGCGGGCGAGAAGTCCAGCCCGGTCATGGACGCGCCCAGCCGGGCCAGCGAGATCGTGTCCGTGCCGATGTGGCACTGGAGGTGCACCCCGCGCAGGCCGTCGATGTCGCCGAGCAGCGGCAGGTCGAAGCGCACCACGTCGCTCAGGAACGTGGGGCTGGCCAGGAACTGCTCCACGTTGTAGTCGGGTGACGCCGCGTGCGCCGGGGCCCGCTCATCCCAGTTGGCCCGGTTAACGACCTGGTAGTCCTCCATCGCCCCACCGTCCCACAGCCGCCGCGGACGGCGACACCGGATTTCGCGGGCCAGAAGTTGTTGGCCGGCCGGGCCGCCGCGACTCCTGTCAGTGTCCGGCGGCGGAGAGCCTGTCGAGGGGGAGGCTCTCCGGCGTCGCGGCCCAGGGGCACTCACGGGAGGGACGGGCGAATTGTTGTCCGGGCAGGCTGTCCGAGAACACCGCTTTGGTCCTACCGTTAGCGCATGCGTGACCGCGACGTGGTCGCCGCGATCGTGGCGGGGGATCCGGCGGGCCTGGCCGCGGCCTACGACAGCTACGCGGCCAGCCTGCATGCCTACTGCCGGACGCTACTCGGCGAGCCCGCCGACGCGGCCGACGCGGTTCAGGACACCTTCGTCATCGCCGCGGCCAAGCTGGGCGGGCTGCGCGACCCCGACCGGCTGCGCCCCTGGCTGTACGCGGTGGCCAGGAACGAGTGTCACCGCCGGCTGCGCGGCCGGGCCCGTCAGGCCGACCTGGACGAGGCCGGCGAGGTGACCGACGCCGGCGCCGATGTCGGCGAGCAGGCCGAGCGCGCCGACCTGCGCCGCCTGGTGCTGTCCGCCATCGGCGGGCTGAACCCCGGCGACCGCGAGGTCATCGAGCTGAACCTGCGGCATGACCTGGACGGCGCCGACCTGGCCGACGCCCTCGGCGGGCCGGCCAACCAGGCCCACGCGCTGGCGTCACGGGCCCGGGGCCAGCTGGAGCGCTCGCTGGGCGCCCTGCTGGTGGCCCGCACCGGCCGTGAGCAGTGCGCCGAGCTGGACGCCCTGCTGGCCGGCTGGGACGGCCAGCTCACCCCGCTGCTGCGCAAGCGCGTGAGCCGGCACATCGAGCACTGCGAGATCTGCGGCGAGCGCAAGCGCCGGGAGCTCAGCCCGGCCGCCCTGTTCAGCGTGCTGCCGCTGGTCGCCCTGCCGGCCGGGCTGCGCCAGCAGGTGCTGCGCCTGGTCGCCGACACCCGCCCCGAGGCCCTGGCCTACCGGGGGGACGTGGCGCGGCGGGCCGAGCCCTTCGCCGAGTCCGGGTTCCCGGTCCAGATCGCGCCCCATGCCCGGCCGGGCATTCCCCGCCCGGCGCGCACCGTGGCCCTGATCGCCGCCGTCGCGCTGCTCGTGCTCGGCGGGGCCAGCGCCTGTGTGCTGCTGGGCAGCAAGAGCCACGACGTGGCGCTCGGCCGTCCCGCCACGGCCAGCCCCGTGGTCACCACCGGCGCACCGTCGGCGCCGGCGCCCGGGTCCGCGAGCAGCCCGGCGGCCTCCGCCTCGGCCAGCACCTCCGGTCCCGCGGCCGGCCCCACATCGGCCGCGCCGCCGTCGTTTGTCAACTCCCTCACGGTCAGTCCCGGCGGCATCTCGGTCACCGTGTACTACGAGCCTTCCGGCTGATCAGGCCCGTCGGCCGCCACCTGTTGCCCCGACCCCGCCCAGGCCCC
>JBOHCO010000946.1:0-1755 GCA_050698895.1 Streptosporangiaceae bacterium | reverse complement strand
CGGCCGGCAGGAAGGGTTCACGTACCTGCAGCGGCTCGGGCGCGATCAGGCCCTGGCCGACGTGGCGGCGGCGGTGGACTGGCTGCGCGGGCAGGTTGACCGGGTGGCGATGGTGGGGTTCAGCGCGGGCGGGCACCTGAGCTACCTGGCCGCCTGCCGGCTGCCGATCGACGCGACGGCGGTGCTCTACGGCGGGTGGCTGCCGAGCACGGACATCCCGATGAGCCAGCCCACGCCGACGCTGGACCTGACGCCTGGGATCACCGGGCGGGTGCTCTACCTGGTCGGCGAGGACGACGCGCTGATCGACGCGGCGCAGCGGGAGCAGATCGGCGCGGCGCTGCGGAGCGCCGGCGTGCGGCATGAGGTGGTGAGCTATCCGGGCGCGGAGCACGCGTTCTTCTGGCCGGGCGCGCCGCCGTTCCGCCAGCAGGCCCGCGATGACGCCTGGTCGCGGATCCTGGCCCTGCTGGCTCACGGCGAACTGGCGGACGGCTAGAAGACCGACGGCTAGATGGGCGCCACGGAAACCTGGTTGCTGACCGACCGGCCGTGGGCGGCGGTGGCGATCAGCACCACCCGGTAGACCCGCGCGGCGGCGTGCCTGCGCACGCCGAAGCGGACGAGGCCGCTGGCGTTCAGCATGCGGACCCTCAGGTTGTGCCAGGACCCGCCGCGCTGGACCTGGAGCACGACGGCCGCGTCAGGGCCGGCGAGCGGGCTCTGGGTGGTCAGCACGACGGCGCGGCGGCGCGGGCCGCTGGTCACGCTGACGGAGACGGCGGGGATGACGATGACCCGGACGGGCTTGCTGTGCGCGTGGTGCGGCCCGACGAGCCAGAACTTGGCGCTGACGGTCAGGTCGACGACGCGCAGGGTGGCCTGGCCGCCGGTCCCGGTGGTGGCGGTGACGGCGAGATGGCGGCCGGGCTGGCCAGCGGCGTGCTCGAACAGGCCAACGGGAATGCCTGACAGGCCGTGGCCGCGCTCGGTGACGGTTCCGGTGAACACGGCGTCGGCGCCGGCCGCGATCTTGCTGTCGGCGGTGCTCAGGGTCAGGGTCGCCGGGCCGGACGGGACGGGTGACGTGCTCGGGTGCGGCGACCGGGACGGGCTAGCCGAGGCGGATGTCCCTGGCGTGGTCGGGGTCGGGGAGGCCCCGGGCGCCTGAGACCGGCTGCCGCCGGGGGCGGGGTGGTGGTGCGCCGAGGGCGGGTGGCCGGCCGGGGCGGATGAGTGGCGGGGAGCGTCGGGCACGCCGGCGAAGCCGAGCACGCGGTAGGCGACGTGCTGCACGGGCGCGGGCAGGGCCTCGGCGTAGGCGGCCCCGGCGAAGGCGACGACGAGCGCAACGGCGGCGACGGCAAACTGCACTCGGCGAGTGATCAGGGCGCGCCGACGGGGGGGCGCGGGCCAGACGTTCTCGCGGAACATGGCCAGCGTGGCGGTCTGACCGGCTCGCTCGTCCGGTGTGGGGCCGGCGGTGAGCAGGCCGAGTAGCTGGTCGAGTCCTGGCGCGAGGTCGCCCGGAGGGTCGGTCTTCATTCCACCTCCTCCAGGATGAGGAGGCTGGGGCTCCTCGCCGGCCGCTGGTGGTCCGGGTCCGCCGCCAGGGCCTGGACCCTCGGGTCGTCGGCCAGGGCGCGGAGCCCTCGGTGCAAGGCGACCCGGACCGCGCCGGAGGACTTGCCGAGGATGCGGGCCACGGCGGAGGTGTCCAGGCCGGCGATCACGCGCAGCGCCACGGCCTCGGCC
>JBOHCO010000945.1:0-4046 GCA_050698895.1 Streptosporangiaceae bacterium | reverse complement strand
GGCGACCACGTTCCACGACGACCCCGGCGTGGTGGCCAAGGTGTCGCGCGGGCTGGGCGAGCCGATGGTCGGCATCAACGTGGACACCCTGCCGCCCGAGCAGCGCTACGCCGGCCGCGGCTGGTAGGGCGGGCCGTGGCGGAAGGAGCACCGACCGGGAGCAGGGCTAGCGAGAGCAGGTCTCGCGGGAGCAGGTCTCGCGAGAGCAAGAGCGCCGGGGCGCCGCTCATCGGCGTGCTGGGGTTGCAGGGAGACGTGGCGGAGCACCTGCGGGCGCTGCGCGAGACGGGTGCGAGCCCGTCGCTGGTGCGCCGGCCCGAGGAGCTGGACGCGGTGGCGGCCCTGATCATCCCCGGCGGCGAGTCCACCACCATGTGGAAGCTGGCCGACATCTTCGAGCTGGCCGACCCGCTGCGCAAGCGCATCGCCGAGGGCATGCCCGCGTTCGGGTCCTGCGCCGGGATGATCATGCTGGCCGCCCGGCTGGCCGACCCGGCCAGCGGCCAGGAGACGCTGGGCGCGATCGACATGACCGTCCGGCGCAACGCGTTCGGCCGCCAGGTCGACTCGTTCGAGCGCGACCTGGACATCAGCGCCCTGGGCGGGCCGCCGTACCGGGCCGTGTTCATCCGCGCGCCGTGGGTAGAGCAGACGGGCGACGGGGTTGAGGTTCTCGCGACCGAGCCCGCCACCGGTAGGATCGTCGCCGTCCGCCAGGGCCCGGCGCTCGCGACGGCATTTCATCCCGAGCTCACGCCGGACCGGCGGATCCACAAGCTTTTTGTTGACATGGTGAGGGAACGATCATGAGCGGCCATTCCAAGTGGGCGACCACCAAGCACAAGAAGGCCGTCGTTGACGCCCGGCGCGGCAAGCTGTTCGCCAAGCTGATCAAGAACGTCGAGGTCGCGGCCCGCAACGGCGGCCCGGACCTGGCGGGCAACCCGACACTCTACGACTCGGTGCAGAAGGCCAAGCGCAGTTCGGTCCCGAACGACAACATTGACCGCGCCATCCGCCGCGGCGGCGGCCTGGAGGCCGGGGGCGCGCAGTACGAGACGGTCACCTACGAGGGCTACGGGCCGGGCGGCGTGGCGGTCCTGGTGGAATGCCTGACCGACAACAGGAACCGCGCCGCGGCTGAGGTGCGCACGGCGCTGACCCGCAACGGCGGCTCGATGGCCGACGCGGGCTCGGTTTCCTACCTGTTCAGCCGCAAGGGCGTGGTGATCGTCCCCAAGGGGGACGGGGCGACCGAGGACGACGTGCTGATGGCGGTCCTGGACGCGGGCGCGGAGGAGGTCAACGACCTCGGCGAGTCGTTTGAGGTGGTCTGCGAGGCCACCGACCTGGTGGCGGTGCGCACCGCGCTCCAGGAGGCCGGCATCGACTACGAGTCGGCCGAGGCGGCGTTCCTGCCCTCGGTCGAGGTGCCGCTGGACGAGGAGCAGGCCAAGCGGGTGTTCCGGCTGATCGAGGCCATCGAGGACTCCGACGAGGTGCAGGACGTGTACGCCAACTACGCGGTGTCCGACGAGATCATGGAGCACCTGGAGAACGCGGGCTGATGCGGACCGCCGCGCGGGCCGGGTGAGCTGGAGGGCGCGGCGCCGCCTGGACTGAGGAGCGAGAAGCGACGCAGGAGCGCACGAGCGACGAGGGAAGGCGGCGTCTTGAAGAGGGCAGGGGAGGCGGGCGGGGGCCCGGAAGCGAGCTGGGGAAAATGAGCCTGGACGTCCGCCTGGTCACGGCGGAAGACGACCTCAAGCCCGAGCTGGACCTGGCCGACCGGGCCTTCGGGCCCTCGCGCCGCGACCGGGAGCGGCGGCTGGCCAGCGCCCGGGCCAGGGTGGCCGCGGGCCGCCACCTGGGCGTGTTCGACGGCGGGACCATGGTCGCGTCGGCCGAGTTCCACGACATGCGGCAGTGGTGGCTGGGCCGGTCGCTGCCGATGGCCGCGATCGCCGGGGTCAAGGTGGCGCCGGAGGAGCGGGGCCGCGGCGTCGGCCGGGCGCTGATGGCCGGCCTGCTGGAGCACGTGGCGGCGGGCGGCTACCCGCTGTCGGTCCTCTATCCGGCCACCGCGGCGGTCTACCGGTCGCTGGGCTGGGAACTGGCCGGCGGCCAGTACCAGGTCGAGGTGCCCGCGCGGTCGCTGCACCGGCTGCTGCCGCCCGATCCGCTGGCCGAGGCCGGTGCCGGGGAACACACGGGCGCAACCGGGCCCGGCGGGCGGGCGGGCGGCCTCCGGCGGGCCACGGCCGCGGACGCGGACGAGCTGATGGCCTGCCAGGACGCGGTGCACGCCGCCGGGCGGGACTGCGGCCCGGTGAGCTACCCGACCGACCGGCTGACCGACCTGCTCGATGACCCGGACATCTACTGCTACCTGGCCGCCGACGGGATGCTGGTCTACCGGTGGAACCGGCCCGACAACGAGGTTCTGGTGTTCGTGCTGGTGGCCAGCTCCGCGCCGACCACCCGCGTGCTGTGGTCGATCCTCGCCTCGCACGGCACGATGGTCGACCGCGTCCGCGCGTTCGTCAGCCCGGCCGACGCGGTGACCTGGCTGGTGCCCGAGCCGGACGTGGCGCTGTCCCGGCGCGAGATGTGGATGCTGCGGGTGGTGGACGCCCCGGCGGCCATCGCGGGCCGCGGCTTCCCCGAGCGCGCGGACGTGGACGTCCGGCTCAGCCTGGCCGACGCCCAGCGGCCAGCCAACTCCGGTCAGTGGCGGCTGGAGGTCGGCGCCGGGCGGGGCACCCTGACCAGGGACGGCACCGACGCCGCCCGCGCGGCCAGCTCGGCCCCGGCGCTGCGGCTGGGCCCGAGGGGGCTGGCCGCGATGTACGCGGGCACGCCGCTGGCGGCGCTGCGGCGGGCCGGCCTGGCGGCCGGCGGCGACTCCTGCTGCGACGAGGTCCTCGATGAGGCGTTCGCAGGCCAGGCCTACATGCTCGATTTCTTCTAGGGCCATTTGTTAAATATCTGGTTCTTAACACGCCGGGGCGGTTGGGCCCGCCGGGCGGTTCGAGCCGGTAGGGTCACAGCCGAACACCTGTTCGCTAGCTATCGGATGGCAGGCTGCATGCGCGTGCTCGGCGTGGACCCCGGCCTGACCCGGTGCGGGCTCGGGGTGGTCGACGGCGCGGCGGGCCGCCCGCTGGCGCTGGTCAGGACCGGCGTCGCGCGGACGCCGTCCGATGCCGACATCGGCGCGCGGCTGCTGGGCATCGAGCAGGAGATCGAGGAGTGGCTGGCCGCCTTCCGGCCGGACGCGGTCGCGGTGGAGCGCGTGTTCAGCCAGCACAACGTGCGGACGGTGATGGGCACGGCGCAGGCCGGCGCGGTGGCCATCGTGTGCGCGGCCCGGCACGGCATCCCGGTGGCGCTGCACACCCCGAGTGAGGTCAAGGCGGCGGTGACCGGCAGCGGCCGGGCGGACAAGGCGCAGGTCACGGGCATGGTGGTGCGGCTGCTGCGGCTGACCGACCCGCCCCGGCCCGCGGATGCGGCCGACGCGCTGGCGCTGGCCATCTGCCACATCTGGCGGGGCGGCGCCCAGGCCCGGCTGGCCGCGGCGGCGAGGCAGGCTGGCCTGGCGGCCGCGGCGCTGGGGCAGGCGGGCGGAGTTACGGGAGGAAGCCGATGATCGCGCACCTGGACGGGACGGTGGCGGCGGTGGCCCCGGACGGGGCGGTGATCGACGTGGGCGGCGTCGGCCTGCTGGTGCAGTGCACCCCGGCCACGCTGGCCGGGCTGCGGGCGGGGGAGCGGGCCAGGGTGGCCACCTCGCTGGTGGTCCGCGAGGACGCGCTGACGCTGTACGGGTTCGCCTCCGATGACGAGCGGGGCACGTTCGAGCTGGTCCAGACGGCCAGCGGGGTCGGGCCCCGGCTGGCGCTGGCCATGCTGGCCGTGTTCAGCCCGGACGCGCTGCGCCGGGCGGTGGCGGCCGAGGACCTGGCCGCGCTGACCACGGTGCCGGGGATCGGGCGCAAGGGCGCGCAGCGGATCGTGCTGGAGCTGGCTGGCCGGCTGGGCTC
>JBOHCO010000944.1:0-3243 GCA_050698895.1 Streptosporangiaceae bacterium | reverse complement strand
CCACGGCCGGGTGCGTCACGGCCGGAGGCCGGTGCGCCGGCGTGGCCTGGGCCGGGGCGGTGAGCCCGACGCCGGCCAGGAAGGCCACGCCAAGCGCGCCGGCGCCGATGGTCAGCCGGCCTAGGGGTGAAGCCGAAGGCATTCTCGCTCCCCGGGTGTAGGTGATGGCGTCGGCGATGTGTAAACGGGGCGCCGCCCGGATCCCGTAGTTACATTTAGTGATGCCTTGATAGCGGAAAGTATCAGGAGCGCAGGCGGACGACCCGGTGGCGGCGCGTCGCGGTGTTTCCCGCCCAGATACGGTCAATGAAGACGACGGGCACGCCCAACCAGAACAGTGACGGGAGACACCGACGTGAAGTACGTCAACCTCGGCGCGACGGGCCTGCGGGTTTCGCGGGTCTGCCTCGGGATGATGAGCTACGGCAACGACAGTGACCGGCCGTGGGTGCTCGACGAGGACGCCGCCGAGCCGATCGTGAAGGCCGCCGCGGACGGCGGCATTACCTTTTTCGACACCGCCGACGTGTATTCCCAGGGCGCCAGCGAGGTCGCGACCGGGCGACTGCTGGACAAGTTCTTCCGCCGGGATGAGGTCGTCATCGCGACCAAGGTGTGCGGCGTGATGGGCGAGGGCGAGAACGAGCGCGGTCTTTCCCGGAAGCACATCCTGTCCGGCATCGACGCGTCGCTGCGCAGGCTCAACCTGGACTATGTCGACCTTTACCAGATACACCGCTGGGATAACCGGACGCCCATCGAGGAGTCCATGGGCGCGCTGCACGATGTGGTGCGGGCCGGAAAGGCCCGCTACATCGGGGCCAGCAGCATGTTCGCGTGGCAGTTTGCCAAGGCCCAGTACGTGGCCGGTGAACTGGGGCTGACCCGGTTTGTGTCGATGCAGAATCACTACAACCTGATCTACCGCGAGGAAGAGCGGGAGATGATTCCGCAGTGCGTCGACCAGGGCGTCGGGGTGATCCCGTGGAGCCCGCTGGCCCGCGGCATGCTGGCCGGCAACCGGACGCGCGACGGGGGGCGGCACACGACCCGGGCCAACACCGACGCCTTCGGCGACGGGCTGTACACCCAGGCCACGGACTTCGACGTGGTGGACGCCGCGGCCCGGGTCGCCGCCGACCGGGACGTCCCCCCGGCCCAGGTGGCCCTGGCCTGGCTGCTGGCCAAGCCCGGCGTGACGGCGCCGATCATCGGCGCGACGCGGCTCGGCCACCTGGCCGACGCGCTGGCCGCCGAGGAGCTCACGCTGAGCGAGGAGGAGATCGGGCGCCTGGAGCAGCCGTACGTGCCGCACCCGGTGCTCGGCCACTGACCCGCCCGGCGGGACCGCTGCCATATGGCTGCCGGGCCGCTGTCACCAAGTCGGTTGCCGTTGTATCGCACCTCTCTGACCTGCGACGGAGCCGTTCCGTCCGACACGCCCACTATGCATTTTGGGCGGTTTGTGCGACCGTGGCCGACTGTGTGTGCTACAAAACTCCAGTCACGGTGACCTCCTCCGACAAGTGCCAATCTGGCCCTGGGCCGCCGTGGTACGGGAGGAATTTTTGTGCGAATAATTCGTCGTAGCAGGTTGCCGGTGACAACCTTGCTGGCCGCAGCCGCGGTCAGTGGACTGGCCCTTGCGCCGGTCGGGGCGAGCGCCTCGCCGGCCAAGCCCTCGGCGGCCGCCGCCTACCGGGTTACCGAGGCGCCGTTGCCCGCTGGCGAGCACCGTGCGTGCCCGCTGCCCACCCGACCGGGCGAGATGCAGTGCCAGGCGGTGTACCTCACGCCGACCGGGGGACGCACAGCCCATGCCGCCACGGCCGCGCACCTGGGTTACAACCCGCGTTCCCTGCGCGACGCCTACCGACTGACCGCTGCCTCGCGCAGTAAGGGGCGGGGGGTGACGATCGCGATCGTGGACGCTTTCCGGGACCCGAACGCCGGCAGCGACCTGGCCGTATACCGGAAGTACTACGGCCTGGCCGCGTGCACCAGGAAGAACGGCTGCCTGAAGATCGTCAATCAGAACGGCCGCACGAGCCACCTGCCTGGGGCCAGCTCCGTATGGGCCCCCGAGGAATCGCTGGACCTGGACACGGTATCGGCGATCTGCCCGCACTGCCGCATCCTGCTGGTTGAGGCCAACAACTCCATGACCAGGGCTATGGGCACCGCTGAGCGTACCGCGGCCCGGCGAGCACGCTTCGTGTCCAACAGTTGGAGCGGCGCCAACTTCCCCGGTGAGTCGCGCTTCAACGGGGACTTCAACCACCGCGGTCACGTGATCGACTTCGCCGCCGGCGACTACGGCTACGGCACCCGTTCCCCCTACGGCACGGCGTACCCGACCGGGCTGCCGTTCGTTACGGCAGTCGGCGGCACGAGCCTGCGCCATGTCGCTTCCAGGGGACGTGCCTGGACCGAGACCGTCTGGAACAGCGAGGGCCATGCCACCAACTCCGGCTGCACGAGGTTCGGACGGCCGTCCTGGCAGCGTCACGCGGCGCGCAAGCTGCACCACTGCTCCGGCCGGATCGAGAACGATGTCGCCGCGAGCGCGGACCCGCAGCACGGCATCGCAGTATTCGACACCTATCAGGAGACTGGGTGGATGGAGTTCGGCGGGACCAGCGAGGCGACGCCGCTCATCACCGCCATGTGGGCGCTCGCCGGGCGCCCGGGCCCGCACGCCTACCCGGTCTCGTACCTGTACAAGCACCCCGGGAAGTTCTATGACGTGCGCATTGGCAACAACGGGTCGTGCAAGGTCCGGTGGCTCTGCCACGCCGAGCGCGGTTTCGACGCGCCGACTGGTCTCGGCTCGCCGCTCGGGCTCAACGGCCTGCGCAGGTAACCGAATGTATCCCGCCGATGCCGGAATACCTATTTCGCCAGTGTCGGGAAGTAACTAAGACATCGGTATAAGCAGTTCCATGAGCGGCAGTTAAGCCGGCTACGGCCGGCTTAGCTGCCGCTCATGCTTTGCTGAATTTCTCCGCTAACCGGAGCGGCGCGGCGATGGGTTTGCTAGAACCAAAACCGTCGCGGTATCCACTCCGATGACGGCAATCCGGCCGGGGGGAACCGCGCGGAACGGAGGATTTCGTGCGGGTTATCCGGTACAACAGGCTCATCGCGGCCCTTTTCCCGCTCGCCATTACCGCCGCCGGCATCATGACAATTCCGGCCACGGCCGCCTCGGCGACGGCGACGGCCGCCACGGGCCGGACCGCC
>JBOHCO010000943.1:0-13234 GCA_050698895.1 Streptosporangiaceae bacterium | reverse complement strand
GCCGCCCGGCTGCGCGGAGCGGCCAGGGCGGCGACCGCGCCGGCCGGGGTCAGCCAGCGGGCGGCGCGCATCAGCTGGCCGGCCTCGCCCAGGCGGTAGACCTCGGCGGTCAGGCCCAGGCTGCGCTCCAGGTCGTGGGCGGCGGCCAGCTCGATCGCCGCGCCCAGGACGCCCATCCGGGCCGCCGGGCCGCGGTCCCTGGCTGAGCCCAGGGCCGTGGCGGCCAGTCCGGCCGCCCCGGCCGAGGCCATGGCCGAGCCGGCGAACAGGAACGGGAGGTGGCGGTAGGCCTCGTGCCAGGCGGGCACGGCCGTGTCGGCCAGCAGCACGGCGGCGTAGGTGGCCAGCAGCGGGCCGGTCACGGCCGAGGCCGCGCCCGCCGCCGCCCCCAGGCCGGGGGCGACCCCGGTCAGGTCGCTGCCCGCGGCCGCGCTGGCCAGGCCGGAGTGGGCGGCCAGCAGCCAGGAGCCCATGCTCATGGGCGAGGTCGGCTTGGCCACACGCAGCATGTGATGGAACCGCTCGGGCCGACCCAGCTCGGCGATGAGGAACCCGGTGCCGCCCATGGCCGCGGCGGCCGCCGTGACCCGGCCCGCACGGGCCAGCGGGCGGCGGCCGGTGGCCGCGGCGGCCGCGCCCATGACCGCCGACGCCCCGGACAGGCCGCCCAGGTACAGGTAAGCGGGCAGGTGCGGGGCCTTCCAGCGCGGGATCTTGAGGATCGGGCGGCCGTAGTAGGACCGGAACTCGGCCTCGGGCACCATCTCCTGCTCGGCGCCCCGCCTCCGTCTCCTCCGCTCGCCTCCGGACCGCCCCTCCGGCTCGCTCATGGCCGCCGCCCGGCGAACGCCACGGCCACGCCGACGGCCAGGGTGGCGGCGGCCAGCCCGGCCCGCCGCCACATGGCGGGCAGGTCCCTGGTGGTGACCACCGGATCCGGGGGCAGGCCGTAGACCTCGGGCTCGTCCAGCAGCAGGAAGAACGCGCCCGCCCCGCCGACGCCGTCCTCCGGGTCCTCGCCGTAGAGCCGGGCCTGCGGGGCGCCGGACCGCTGCACCTCCTCCAGCCGGGTCTGCGCGATGGCGCGCAGCTCGTCCAGGGGACCGAACTGGATCGAGTCGGTGGGGCAGGCCGTGGCGCAGGCCGGCTCCAGGTCGCCGCGCAGCCGGTCGTAGCACATGGTGCACTTCCACGCCCGGCCGTCGTCCTCGCGCCGGTCGATGACGCCGAACGGGCAGGCCGACACGCAGTAGGCGCAGCCGTTGCAGACGTCCGGCTGCACGATCACGGTGCCGAACTCGGTGCGGACCAGCGCTCCGGTCGGGCAGACGTCCAGGCAGGCGGCGTGGGTGCAGTGCTTGCACACGTCCGAGGCCATCAGCCACCGGGTCGCGCCGCCCTCGCCGTCGGCGCTGTCGGCGCCGTCCATCATGGCCGAGATCACGTCCGTGTGGTCGCCCGCGGCGGGCACGGGCACCGTGTCCTCGATGAATGCCACGTGCCGCCAGCTGTTAGCGCCGAGCGCGCCGGTGTTGTCGTAGGACATGCCGGTCAGCGTGAGCCGGTCGGCCTCGGGATCGGGCAGGCCGTTCCACTCCTTGCAGGCCACCTCGCAGGCCTTGCAGCCGATGCACACGCTGGTGTCGGTGAAGAAGCCGACCCGCTCGGGGTGGCTGGCGTAGCCGGCGTCCCCGGAGACGTCGTCCAGCGGCCCGTGCAGGCGGTTACTAGTCATCGCGGTCCTGTCCAGTCCGGCGGCATGTCGTAGCCCTCCTCCAGTCCGGCCCGGTTACGGTACTCCTCGACCAGCTCCATCCTGGCCCGCCCGCGCGGCCGGCGGCCAGGCCTGATGTCACAGGTGGCCGCCTTGCTCTCCTGGATGAACACGTTCGGGTCCAGGGCGAACGGCAGCAGGTCGTTGACCGAGTCGCCGGTGACGAGGCCCTCACTGCCCCAGTGGTAGGGCAGGCCGACCTGGTGGATCACGCCCTCGCCGGGGATGCGCAGCGGCCGGTTGCGCCGGGTGACCAGCACCTTGGCCTCGATGACCGCGCGGGCGCTGATGATCGTGGCCCAGCCGCCGTTCTCCAAGCCGCGCTCGCGGGCCAGCGCCGGGGAGACCTCGCAGAACAGCTCGGGCTGGAGCTCGGCCAGCCGGCCCAGCGTGCGGCTCATCGACCCGGCGGTGTGGTGCTCGGTCAGCCGGTAGGTGGTGACGATGAACGGGAACGCGGCGTCGTGGCCGGCGAGCTGAGCGTGGGTGGCCCGCCGGTCGGAGTACAGGATCGAGACCGGGCTGTTGTCCTGCTGGTAGACCCGGTTGCGCAGCGGCGACTCGATGGGCTCGAAGTGGGCGGGCAGCGGCCCGTCCTTGAGCCCCCTGGGCACGAACAGCGCCGCCTTGCCGTCGGCCTGGAGGATGAACGGGTCGGCGCCGCCCAGCGCGGCCGGGCCCCTGGCCCCCGGCTCGGGCACGAATCCCGGCGGCTTGTTCTTCTCGAAGTCGGGCACGTCGTGGCCGGTCCACTCGCCGGCCTGCTCGTCCCACCAGACGTAGGCCTTGGCCGCGCTCCAGGGGCGGCCCTGCGGGTCGGCCGAGGCCCGGTTGTACAGGATCCGCCGGTTGGCCGGCCAGGCCCAGCCCCACTCCGGCGCCACCCAGGACTGCATCGGCCAGGGCATCCGCCGCGCGGTCTGGTTCACCCCGCCCGCGTAGCAGCCCGCGTGGATCCAGCTCGCGCACGAGGTGGAGCCGTCGTCCTTGAGCTGGGCGAAGGTGGACAGCGGCGTGCCGTCGGGGGCATAGCCGTTGATCTCGGCCAGCACGGCCTCGGCCGACGGCTCGGCCTCCGCGCCGTGCTCGGGGTAGTCCCAGGTCAGGTCGAGCACGGGCCGGTCGGCCTCGGTCGTGGAGCCGGCCAGCCGGGTCCGGATCCGCTGGCCCAGGTGGTAGATGAACGACAGGTCGCTGCGGGCGTCGCCGGGCGGGTCCAGCGCCTTGGCGTGCCACTGGAGCAGCCGCTGGGTGTTGGTGAAGCTGCCCTCCTTCTCCACGTGCGAGGCGGCGGGCAGGAAGAACACCTCGGTCGGGATCTTCGCGGTGACCAGCTCGCCGGTGGCGATCTCGGGCCCGTTCTTCCAGAATGTGGCGCTCTCGATCAGGGTCAGGTCCTTGACCACCAGCCAGTCCAGGCTGGCCAGGGCCAGCCGCTGGAGCCGCCCGCCGGCCGAGCCGACAGCCGGGTTCTCGCCGAGCAGGAAGTACCCCTTGACCTTCTTGTCGATCATGTCGAGCACGGTCCGGTAGGTGCCGTGATCGCCGGTGATCCGGGGCAGGTAGCCGAAGCAGTAGTCGTTGGCGGCGGCGGCCGCCCCGCCGAACCAGGACTTGAGCATGCTGACCAGGTAGGCGCGCTTGTTGCCCCAGTAGCCGGTGTCCGGGATCTGGGCCAGGTACTCGTCCATGCTCTCGCCGGCCGACGGCATCGGCAGGTAGCCGCCGAGCAGGTGGAACAAGGTCGGGATGTCGGTGGCGCCCTGGATGTTGGCGTGCCCGCGCAGGGCCAGGATGCCGCCGCCGGGCCGACCCATGTTGCCCAGCAGCATCTGGAGGATGGACGCGGTCCTGATGTGCTGCACCCCGGTGGTGTGCTGGGTCCAGCCGACCGCGTACACCCAGCAGGTGGTCTTCTCCCGGCCGCTGGAGGCGACCAGGGTGGCGGCGATCCGGGCGAAGTCGGCCGGGCCGATGCCGCAGACCTGCTCGACCAGCTCCGGGGTGTACCGGGCGAAGTGCCGCCGGAGCACCTGGAACACGCAGCGCGGGTGGGTCAGCGTCTCGTCCCGCTCGCCGGTCGGCTGCCAGGAGGCGTTGTCGTAAGTGCGGGTCTTCGGGTCGTAGCCGGAGAACAGGCCGTCGCCCTGCTCGGCGTCGGAGAAGTCCTCGGGCAGGATGTCGGCCGCGTTGGTGTAGGCGGTGACGTACTCGCGGAACTCGTGCCCGCCGGACAGCACGTGGTTGATCAGCGCGCCCAGGAACACGATGTCGCCGCCGGCCCGGGTCGGCACGTGGAGGTCGGCCAGCGCGCTGGTCCGGGTGAACCGCGGGTCCACGTGAATGACCGTGGCGCCGCGCTTCCTGGCCTCCACCACCCACTGGAACGCGACCGGGTGGCACTCGGCCATGTTCGAGCCGCAGATGACGATGGCGTCGGAGTTGATGAGGTCACGCGGGAAGGTGGTGGCCCCGCCGCGGCCGAAGCTAGTTCCCAGACCGGGAACTGTGGCGGAGTGTCATATGCGGGCCTGGTTCTCGATCTGGATGGCGCCGAGCGCGCTCCAGAGCTTCTTGATGAGGTAGTTCTCCTCGTTGTCCAGCGTGGCGCCGCCCAGGCTGGCGATGCCCAGCGTGCGCCGGACCCGCTTCCCGCCGGCGTCCTCCTGCCAGGTCTGGGCCCGGGTGGCCAGCACCCGGTCGGCGATCATCTCCATCGCCTGGTCCAGGCTCAGCGGCTCCCACTCGGTGCCGTAGGGGCGCCGGTACAGCACCGCGGTCTGCCGGCCGGAGTGGGTGACCAGCTGCTTGCTGGCCGCCCCCTTGGGGCACAGGCGGCCGCGGGAGACCGGCGAGTCCGGGTCGCCCTCGATCTGGGTGACGGTGTCCCGGCCGTCGATCTTCTTCACGAACACCCGCTGGCCGCAGCCCACGGCGCAGTAGGGGCAGACCGACGACACGACCCGGTCGGCCGCCTCGGTGCGCGGCTCAGCATGCTCGGTGTGCGGCGAGCGGACGGCGTCGCCCCGGCCCAGTCCGTCCCGCCCGGTCAGCTGCCGGTACACGGGCCAGTTGAGCACCAGCCCGCGCGGGTCACGCCTGAAGGCCACCACGGGATCTATCAAATCGGACGTAGGCTCGGCAAGGCAAGCCGGGGGGCCAGGAAGATCGTCCCCCAGGCCAGAACGGTGGCGCCAGCCGGTCAGGAGAGCGCGGATGAGCGGCAGGACGGCGCGGCGGCGGGTGCTGCGGATCTCGCTGCCCGGCGAGGCCGGCCAGTCACCTCGGGCCGCCGAGCGCGCCGACCTGCTGGCGACCGAGGAGCCGCTGGGCATCCGGGTCGGCGGCCAGGCGCTCGCGCTCACCATGCGCACCCCCGGCGATGACATCGACCTGGCCGCCGGGTTCCTGGTCAGCGAGGGCGTGGTGGCCGGGCCGGCCGACATCGCCGGGATCATGATCTGCGACGGGCAGCGCTGCGGCCACGCGGGCCACGACGGGATGGGCAACATCGCCGACGTCACGCTGCGGCCGGGCCTGGCCGTGGCGGCCGGCCTGCGGCGCAGCTTCATGACCACCAGCGCGTGCGGGGTGTGCGGCAAGGCCAGCATCGAGGAGCTGGCCGTGGCCTCGCGCTTCGACCTGGCCGCCGACCAGGCCCGGGTCACGCCCGAGGTGCTGGCAGGGCTGCCCGAGGAGCTGCGCGCCGCGCAGCGCGTGTTCGAGTCCACCGGCGGGCTGCACGCGGCCGGGCTGTTCACCGCGGCGGGCCAGCTGCTGGCCGTCCGCGAGGACGTGGGCCGGCACAACGCGGTCGACAAGATCGTCGGCTGGGCGCTGCGGTCCGGCCGGCTGCCGCTGGCCGGCTGCGTGCTGCTGGCCAGCGGCCGGGCCTCGTTCGAGCTGGTCCAGAAGTCGGTGCTGGCCGGCATCCCGGTGCTGGCCGCGGTGTCGGCCCCGTCCTCGCTGGCCGCCGACCTGGCCCAGGAGTCGGGGCTGACCCTGGTCGGCTTCCTGCGCGGCGGCTCGATGAACGTCTACACCGGCGCCGAGCGGATCCCAGCCCCCAGGCAGACGGTCCCCTAAGCGCAAGCGCCAGCGCTTCTTGCTGTTATCAGACTCGGTCGGCGAGCCACGCTTCTTGCTGTTATCAGGCGGGGCGGCTAGGCGGCGGGGTCGAGCAGGCCGCGGCGCTGGCGGATGCCCAGGTCCAGCTTGGTGAACAGGGTGTCGACCACGATCCCGATGATCAGGATCACGATGATCGTCGAGGTCGCGCCGGTGAAGTCCAGGTTCTGCTGGTCCACGCTGAGCTGCTGGCCGATGGAGAACTGGCCGATGATCTGCACGACCAGCTCGCCGGCCATCAGGCTGCGCCAGGCGAACGCCCAGCCCTGCTTCATCCCGGCCACGTAGGCCGGCAGCGACGCGGGCAGCACCAGGTACCGGTACAGCGCGAAGCCGCGCAGGCCCATGGTCTTGCCCGCGCGCAGCAGCAGCGGCGGCGTGTAGTCCACCCCGGTGATCAGCCCGTTGGCGATCGACGGGGCGGCGCCCAGGATCACCACGAACAGGATGGCCGAGGAGTTCTCGCCGAAGATGATGATCGCGAACGGCACCCAGGCGATGGACGGCATGGTCTGCAGGCCGGTGATGATCGAGCCCACGGCGGCCCGCAGCGGCGGGATCCGGGCCACCAGCACGCCGATGACCGTGCCGATGACGATGGCCAGCGCGTAGCCCGCGACGGCGCTTTTCAGGGTGGCGCCGATGACGCTCCACAGGTTGCCGTGCAGGGCGTCGTTCCACAGGTTGGAGAACACCGGGCCGGGGCCCTTGAGCACGTACTTCTTCCAGCCGCTGAGGGTCACCAGCTCCCAGACGGCCAGCACCAGCACGATGGCCAGCAGCTTGGGCCAGGCGGCGGCCCAGGCCTTGCGGGCGAGCCGGCCGGGGTCCTTCCCGGCCGGCGCGGGCCCCAGCTCCAGGCGGTCGAGCCCGTGCAGTGCCTGATCAGTGGTCATGGCGCACCATCTCCTCGCGCAGCCGGTCGGTGAGCTTGGCCGCCACCTCGGACACCTCAGGGGAGTCGATCCTGCGCTGACCGGATCTGGGCAGCAGGTACTCGTCGATGACGCGGCCGGGACGGCTGCTCAGCACGATCACCCGGTCGCCCAGGCGGGCCGCCTCGCGCACGTTGTGGGTCACGAACAGCACGGTCAGCGTGCGCTCGCGGCAGATCCGCTCCAGCTCGTCGTGCAGCAGGTCGCGGGTCATCGCGTCCAGGGCGCCGAACGGCTCGTCCATGAGCAGCACGTCGGCGTCCTGGGCCAGTGCCCGGGCCATGGCCACGCGCTGGCGCATGCCGCCCGACAGCTCGTGCGGGCGCTTGTCGCCGAAGCCGGTCAGCCGCACGGTCTCCAGCAGCTCCGTGGTCCGGGACTGGCGCTCGGCCCTCGGCACGCCCCTGGCCCGCAGGGCCAGCTCTACGTTGCGGGCCGCGGTCAGCCACGGGAACAGGGCGGGCTCCTGGAACATCAGCGAGACCCGGCGGCCGGCCGTGGCGACCTCCCCGCTGGTCGCCGAGTCGAGCCCGGCCACCAGCGAGAGCAGCGTGCTCTTGCCGCAGCCGGAGGCCCCGATCAGGCACACGAACTCGCCGTCGGCCACGGGCAGCGAGACCTTGTCCAGGGCCTGGACGGCCCGGGTGCCGGACCCGTAGAACTTGGTCACGTCGGTGAGCCGCACCGCGGTGCGCTCCGCACCGGGCGCGGTTCCTGGCTCAGGACGGGCTGACGCCCCCGGGGAGAACCCCGAGGGCGCAGTCCGCCGGTCGACGGTGCTCACGGGCTCACCGCGGGCTGGCCCGCCGCGGCCAGCGCCTTGTTGAGCGGCGCGAGATCGTAGAGCGCGCTGAGGTTCTTGACCGGCGTGAGCAGGCCCACCGCGCCCGCGTGCTGGGCGTCGGTGATCAGCGACGACGCGATGGGGTCGTTGGTGAAGGTGACCTGCTGGAACGCGGCGGCCAGGATGCTGGGCTTGAGGCTCTTGCCGCTGAGCGTGGCCAGCTCGGCGTTGGCCGCGGTCTCGGCCTCCGACTTGCGGCCGGCGATGAAGCTGTTGGCCTGAACCTGGCCCTTGAGCAGCCCGCTGGTCACCGAGGGGTGCGCGGAGATGAAGGACTGGGTGGCGACCAGGTTGGTGGTCACGAACTGGCCCTTGGGCCACAGGCTGGCCTCGTTGACCAGCGCGTGCCCGCCGGCCGCGAGCATCTCGGCGTCGTAGGGGGCCGGCTCCCAGCCGCCCGCGATCTTCCCGGACTCGAAGGCCAGCACGGCGTCGGAGTTCGGGGTGATCGGGGTGATCGGCACGTCACCGCCGCCGGTCTGCGTGGTGGTCAGGCCCTGCTTCTTGAACCAGTAGCGCAGGGCCACGTCCTGGGTGTTGCCCAGCGACGGGGTGGCCAGCTTCTGGCCCTTGAGCTGGGAGGCGCTGGTGATGCCCTTCTTGACCACCAGCTCGGCCCCGCCCGCGGCGGCGCCGGAGATGACCCGGATGAGCTGACCGCCCGAGGTCTGCCAGGCCTTGATGGCCGGGTTCGGGCCCACGTAGGCGGCGTCGAGCTGGCCGGCCAGCAGGGCCGTGGCCTCCTCGGTGCCGGTGCTGAACGGGGTCAGCTTCAGGGTCACGTTCTGGCCGAGATCCTTGGCGAAGAAGCCTTCCTTGATCCCGACCAGCGCGCTGGCGTGCGTGATGTTCTCCAGGAACCCGAGGCGCAGCACAACCTTGCTGCTGGAGCTGTCGGATCCCGTCTGTGTCGAAGATCCGCAGGCAGCCGCGAGGACGGTGATCGCGGCGGCTGCGATAGCCGCGGTCAGTGCACGTCGCATGGTCCACCCTTTTCCGATTGGGTAAGTAGGCTTATGACATTAACATATTCCCGATCAGGAAACATGTAAATAGGAGGCCCGGGGACGCGAGGAATAATGCGTGATGTCGGTCACATGCCGCGGCGGCCCGCCCGGCGGGGGTATCGGCGCAGGCCAGGGGCCGTCAGCCGACGAAGGTCAGGGTGCGCATAATCCACTTTGTTAGTAGATTAATGCACTTTAAAGAAGGGCCCGCGCGGCGGCGCGGAGCTACAGGCCCCGGCCCGCCGAGTCGACGATGGCGACGCCGCTGACGTCGGGGAACTTCTGCACGCAGGACTGGAGTGCGGCCAGGTCGTGCGTGGTGGGCTGGTTAGCGCCGTAGCGCAGCGCGATGGCCGAGGTGGGGTCGCCGGGGTGCACGTGCTGCGGCAGCAGGCTGAGGCCGGGCAGGTGGGCGCAGGCCTGACGGGCCTGCAGCACCGTGGCCTCGGTGGTGCCGGGGCGGAATCTGACGATCGCGATCTGCTTGTTGAGCTGGGAGTCGATCTGGCTGCAGCCGGCCAGGGAGGCGGCGACGGCGACGGCGACGGCCGCGGCCGCCAGGCGGGCGGCGCCGGGCCGCCGCGCGGACCTTGGGGATGACGACACGGCAGCAAAGCTTACCTGGGCTCAGCCGCCCTCGTCGCCGGTGTCGCCGGGCGTGAAGCCCTGGACGGACTGGAACTTCTGCACGCACTGCTGAAGCTGGGCCACGTTGGCGTCGCTGGCGTTGGTGGTGTTGAACCGGACGCCGGCCATGAGGTTGAGCACGGTGTGCTTCTTGGGCAGCGGGTACGCGGACACGTTCGGCACGTGCGAGCATGTCGCCCGGACCTTCTGGATCATGCCCACGGTGGTGCTGGGCTTGAACGTCACGTCGACCCACTGCTGGCCGAGGGCGGCGTCCATGCTGGAGCAGCCGACGAGCGCGGCGGTCGCCGCGGCGGCACTGATCGCGACGGCTGCGAGGGCGGGCCGGGTCCGGGAACGTGACACGCCAGAAAGCTTACGCGGGCGGCCGCCGGGGTCGGCGCGACGGTGCCCGCGAGACCTATATGTTTGGCCACAGACGCCATAGCTGGAGGCAGAATGACCGGGCTCATCGAGGACTACGCGCTGATCGGGGACATGCAGACCGCAGCGCTCATAGACCGGCACGGCTCGGTCGACTGGCTCTGCCTCCCCCGGTTCGACTCCGACGCCTGCTTCGCGGCCCTGCTGGGCGACGAGCGCAACGGGCAGTGGCGGATCAGCCCGACCGCCCAGGACGGCCCGGAGCCCCGGCGCGGCGAGCTCAGCCGCCGGTACGAGGACGGCACGCTGATCCTGGAGACGCTCTGGGAGACGATGAGCGGCACGGTCAAGGTCATCGACTTCATGCCGCCGCGCGACGGCGAGCAGCCGGTCCTGGTCCGGATCGTGGAGGGCGTCTCGGGCACGGTCGAGATGGAGGTCGCGCTGCGGGTGCGGTTCGGCTACGGCAAGGTGCTGCCCTGGATGCGCCGGGTGGACCACTGCCTGTCCGCGGTGGCGGGCCCGGAGGCGGTCTGGCTGCGCACCCCGGTCCGGCTGGTGGGCCGGAACATGTCCCACGAGGCGGCGTTCACGGTGTCGGCGGGCGAGCGGGTCCCGTTCGTGCTGTGCTGGATGCCCTCCAACGAGGGCGCGCCCCAGGTCACTGACGCTGACGCCGAGGACCTGCTGGCCCGGACCCGGCAGTTCTGGACCGACTGGACCGCGCACTGCACCTACCAGGGCGACTATGGCGAGGCGGTGCGGCGCTCGCTGATCACGCTCAAGGCGCTGACCTACGCGCCCACCGGCGGGATCGTGGCCGCGCCGACCACATCGCTGCCCGAGGACATCGGCGGGGTGCGCAACTGGGACTACCGGTACTGCTGGCTGCGGGACGCCACGATCACCCTGGAGGCGCTGCTGCGCACGGGGTACAAGGCCGAGGCCGCGGCCTGGCGGGAGTGGCTGGAGCGCGCGGTGGCCGGCAGCGCCCGCGACGTGCAGATCATGTACGGGGTGGCGGGCGAGCGGCGGCTGGCCGAGTGGGAGGCCACCTGGCTGCCGGGGTACGAGAACTCCGCCCCGGTGCGGATCGGCAACGCCGCGGTGGACCAGCGCCAGCTGGACGTGTACGGCGAGGTCATCGACGCGATGACGCTGGGCAAGCAGGCCGGGCTGCGGTTCGACAAGCACACCTGGGCCCTGGTCCGGCAGCTGCTGGAGTTCCTGGAGAAGAACTGGAGCGAGCCCGACGAGGGCATCTGGGAGGTTCGCGGGCCGCGGCGGCATTTCGTGCACTCCAAGGTCATGGCCTGGGTCGCGTTCGACCGGGCCTGCTGCGTGGCCGAGCTGGCCAGCTCGGGCTCGCACGACCGCTGGCGGGCGGTGCGGGACCAGATCCACGCGGAGATCTGCGAGCGCGGCTACGACGCCCAGCGGGGCACGTTCACCCAGTACTACGGCAGCCAGGAGCTGGACGCCGCGGTGCTGCTCATGCTCGAGGTGGGCTTCCTGCCCCCGGACGACCCGCGGATGGTCTGCACCGTGCGGACCATCCAGCACGACCTGGTCCGGGACGGGCTGGTGCTGCGCTACACCCAGCCCGATGCGGCGGCCAGCGGCGGCCAGACCCAGGTAGACGGGCTGACCGGCGGCGAGGGCGCGTTCCTGGCCTGCAGCTTCTGGCTGGTCAACGCGCTGCACCTGATCGGCGACTACGACGAGGCCGTGGCCCTGTTCGAGCGGCTGCTGGCGCTGCGCAACGACCTGGGCCTGCTCAGCGAGGAGTACGACCCGCGGTACAGCCGGCTGGTCGGCAACACCCCGCAGGCGTTCAGTCACGTTCCGCTGATCGAGGCGGCGCTGAACCTGCACAACCACGCGGGGCACCACTGCCGAGTGCCGGCGGGACGGCCGGCCGCGGCCGCGCCCCCGGCCTGACCGGCTCATAACGGGCCGGCCGGCCGCCGTCACCAGAGCTCCGGGCAATGTCACACTGATGCACAGCCATGCCACCCCGTCCGCACATCCTGGTCGTCAACGGCCGTAAGGTCCGCCAGCCGGTCTTCATCATCGGAGCCCCGCACTCCGGCGCGGACCTGCTGGCGCGTGCCCTGAAGCAGACACCAGAGTTCCACGTGACGATCGGCCAGCAGAGCGTGCTCAGCGTGGTCTACGCGTTCGCGCGCAGCCCGTCGATCCAGCGCGGCCGGGGCGAGGCCGCGGCCACGGTGCTGCGCGACGCCTTCGCCCAGGCCTGGCAGGTGACGTCGCACGGCTGCATGTCCTGCTCCCCGGCCTGCCGGGAGACCGGCCGGGTGAACGGCACCGGCAGCTGCGTGCAGGAGCGGGAGATCTCCCGGTACGGCGACGCCACCCCGGACCTGATGTACTGCGCCGAGTCGGTGGTCGACGCCTTCCCGGACGCGCGCATCGTGCAGATCATCCGGGACGGCCGGGACGTGGTGGCCGGGATGCTGGGCGACGCGCAGACGCTGAGCTTCTTCAAGCGCGGCATCGCCAACGTCGACAGCGAGTTCCCGAACCCGTTCTTCGGCATCGAGACCGAGCAGGACCTGGCCGCCTGGCCGGAGCTGTCCCCGGCGGGCAAGTGCGCGATGCGCTGGCGGGGCTCGGTGCGCAAGATGGCCCGGCTGCGCACCACGCTGGCGGCCGACCAGCTCACCACGCTGCGCTACGAGGAGACGATCCGGCACCCGAGCGCGGCCACGGCGGCGGTGTCGGGGTTCATCGGCGCGCCGATGAACCCGATCGCGGTGCGGGGCCGGGCCCGGACGTCGGGCCAGCCGATGATCGAGCCGGGCGGCTGGCGGCGGCGGCTGACCAGCGCCCAGGCGGCCGAGTTCGAGAAGATCGCGGGCCAGGACCTGCGCCGGGTGGGCTACGGCGCCTGACGGCGCGCCGTCCTCAGGCGTCCTCAGGCGTCCTCAGGCAGGTCACGGATGATCTGGACGAGTTCCTCACGACCGTAGCCGTGCCGGCGGCCGAACTGGACCAGGCTCCTGGCCTGGTCCAGGACGGCGCCTCGCTGCGGTGTCCCGGCTACCGTGATGCCGCGGCCGCGGCGGAACTCCAGCAGGCCCTCATCCCGGAGCAGGTGCAGGGCGCGGAGCACGGTGTTCTTGTTGACGCCGAGCACCGCGGCCAGGTCCTTGGCCAGCGGGAGCCGCTCGCCCGGTCCGGCCTCGCCGTCCGCGATGGCGCGCCGGATCTGCGCGGCGACCTGGTCGTGCAGCGCGACCGGTTCTGCGCGATCGATGTTGACATTCAGCATGGTACTAGTCAGAGTAGATCCATAGCCAGTACGGGTCAACGACCGAGGTGAGTCTCTTGATCGCCCCTCCGAGTCACAGGCTGCCGGACACCGCGCAGGTCGAGGTGCTGTTCGCAGAGGCCCGCCGGCGCCGCCGGCGACGGCGGCTGGCCGCCGGGGCGGCCAGCCTCGCCCTGGCCGGCCTGGCCATGGCCGCGGGCATCGGGGCCTGGTCGCATCAGCCGCGGCGCGGGCCGGCCC
>JBOHCO010000942.1:0-3095 GCA_050698895.1 Streptosporangiaceae bacterium | reverse complement strand
GCTCAGCAGCTAGTGGCAGGGCCAGGTTGAGGACGAAGCTGCCCGGGCGGGTCGAGAGCCTTGCTTTGCTGGCATAAGACTCGGCCCAGGCCGGGCGGTGCGACGGCAGCACAAGGTCATGGATCTCGATTGCTGCTGCGGAGCCGACGACGAAGGTATAGAGCGCAGACACGGCAGACTGGGCCAGTGACAAGGTGCTTCTCCTGACGGGGCATCCGGAGTGAGCCGGACGGCTACCGTATCCGCGCCACCGAAACTGATATCGGAGCTGGCTTCCTCCGGAAGCCGGTGCTCAGAAAAGGCGAGCGCCCGCACTGCAGCATCAACGCGATCCGCGTAGTCCTCGACCGTCTGCTTGACTGGCAGCACGATCTCCAGCGGCGCCGCATCCTCGGCAGACGCAGCACGCCACAAGCTGGTCCGGTCGTCCCGGTCCACCATGGACCAGCCCGCGACACGCAAATAGTCTGCGACGGCCTCCAGGTCAGGCTCAGCCATGGTGTCTACCGGCTCAGCTCCGGTGACCATTCCTCGGCGAACGTCTCCATCTGGCGCAGGACCAGATCAGTGGCACCGGGCTGAGCGTCTGGCGGATACCCGTGCCTGGCGAGCAGGCGCTTGATGGTGGAGCGCAGCTTGGCCCGGACGTCGTCGCGGGAGACCCAGTCCGTGGTGATGTCGCGGCGCAACGACTTGACCAGGTCGCGGGCGATGTCGGCCAGGACTCCCGTGCCCATCTCGGTGACGGCCGACTCGTTCTGCGCGACAGCGTCATAGAACGCGAGCTCGTCGCTGGTAAGGGCCGGCCTGAACTCCTGACCGCGATTGGCGTCGGCCGACACTTCCCTGGCCATTGCCACCAGCTCCGCGATGACCTGGGCGGCGGACAGGTTCTGGCTGGTGTAGCGGACCATCAGGTTCACCAGCCGGTCCGAGAAGCTCTGCTGGCGGACGACGTTGTGCCGGGTGACCTTGCGCATCTCCTGCTCGATGAGCCGCCGCAGGGCCTCGATAGCGAGGTGCGGATTGCGGGTCTGCTGCATCCGCTCGATGAACGCCTCGTCCAGGTGCGAGAGGTCGGGGCGCGGGATGCCCGCTGCCTCGTACAGGTCGGTGACGCCACCAGCCTCGACTGCCCCGGCGGTGAGCTGGCGGAGATACATCTCCACGTCGGCTGGAATGGGCTCACCGCGCGCCTTCCGGTCGTCCGCGTCGGCCTTGGCCATCCAGACCCGGATCTCCTCGAAGAACGCGACGTCGTCCCGGAGCTCGCCCATCTCCTTGTGGGTCGAGCACAGGGCGTAGAACCGGGCCAGCTTGGCGGCCACGGCGCGGAACCGGTCGCCGAGGGTTGGCTCATCGTCGGCGACCTGGTTGCCAGGAGTCGCCGGGTCGCGGAGGTAGTTCACCGCGCCGAGCACGGCATTGAGGTAGGCCCGCCTGGACTCTGCCGCGCGTGCAGCGCGCCAGTCGTAGCCGGCGAGAATTATGTTGCCGATGGTGTCGAGCAGATCGCGGACCTTGGCCATGGCCTCATCGATGTCCCGGCCCACCGGCTTGACCTGCTGGTCGTTCTGGGTGTACTCGGCCAGGGCCTGGTACAGGCTCTCGGTCAGCGGGGCATACCCCACCAGGAGCCCGTCCTGCTTGTCGCGGTAGGTACGGTTCACCCGGGCCAGGGCCTGCATCAGCGCGGCGCCGCGCATGGGCCGGTCCAGGTACAGGGTGTGCAGCGGCGGCGAGTCGAAACCGGTCAGCAGCATGGACTGCACGATCACCAGTTCCAGCTCATCATCAGCGTCCTTGAGCCGGTGCTGAATCAGCTTGTTCCGGGACGGCCGCCGGACATGCTTGTGAATCTCCGCGGGATCGTCCGGTCCGCCGGTATAGACGACCTTGATCTTGCCCTTGTCGATGTCGTCGCTGTGCCAGTCCGGCTTTAGGCCGATAATTTGCTCGTAGAGATCAGCGCAGATCTGGCGCGTCGCGCAGACGATGATGGCCTTGCCGGGCCCGCCGATGAACTTGCGCATCTGGCCCGAGCGGGCCTCCCAGTGCTCGGCCAGGTCAGCGGCCAGCACCCGGACCCGATCCGGCGCCCCGTACAAGGCGTTCATCACCGCGACGGCCTGCTGGATGCGCTCCCGCTCGGAGTCGTCGAGTCCGGCAGTGGCCTCGTCGGCTCGCTCGTCGATCAGTTCCGGGTCGACGTCGTCCGGCAGGCTCACCGGAATCAGGCGGCTCTCGTAGTACACCGGGACCGTCGCCTCGTCGTCCACGGCCCTGGTCAGGTCGTAGATGTCGATGTAGTCGCCGAACACGGCCTGGGTGTCACGGTCGGCCCCGGACAGCGGCGTCCCGGTGAAGGCGATCATCGTGGCGTGCGGCAGCGCGTCCCGCAACTGCCGGGCGTAGCCGTTCAGGCTGTCGTAGTGGCTGCGGTGTGCCTCGTCCACGATGACTATGATGTTCCGGCGGTCCGACAGTAGCGGATGAGACCGCCCGGACTCCCGCTCCTCTTTCGTCCGGCCGAACTTCTGCAGGGTGGTGAACAGGATCCCGCCATTACGTCGGCCTGCCAGCTCGTCACGCAACTGGTCGCGGGTCAGGACTTGGAGCGGTGCCTCAGGCAGCAGCTCGCTGGCCTCGAACGTGCCGTAGAGCTGATCGTCCAGGTCGGTCCGGTCGGTCAGCACCACGATCGTCGGGTTGCCCAGCGACCGGTGCCGCAGCACCTGGTTCGCGTACAGCTCCATTTCCATCGACTTGCCCGACCCCTGGGTGTGCCAGACCACGCCGGCGTGCCCGTTGCTGCGGACCGCCGTCATCGTCGTGCGCACCGCCTTCGACACCGCGAAGTACTGGTGCGGCTTGGCGATCCGCTCGATCAGGCCGCCATCGGACTGCGCGAAAGTCACATAGCCGCCGAGGATCTCGAGAAACCGCCGCTGCTCGAACAGCCCGTACAGCAGCAGGTTGATGGCCAGGTCGGCGTCGGTCCGGCCTGGCTGGAACACCGGATTCCCGCCCTCGTCGACGTTCCACGGCGCGAAGTGCTCGAACGGCGTGAACGCGGTCCCGTACCTGGCCCGGAT
>JBOHCO010000941.1:0-3101 GCA_050698895.1 Streptosporangiaceae bacterium | reverse complement strand
GTGCCGTCCAGCTCGCCGTGGCGCGTGGCGCGCGCGTGATCGGCACGGCCAGTCCCGTTAACCACGACTACGTTCGCTCGCTGGGTGCCGAGCCCGTCGCCTATGGCCGGGGCCTGGTGGAGCGGGTTCGCGCGCTCGCGCCCGACGGCGTCGACCTCGCGCTCGACGTCGCCGGGAGCGGTGTGCTGCCCGAGCTCATCGACCTGGCCGGCGGCGCCGGGCACGTCCTCACGGTGGCCGACTTCGGCGGCGCCCGGGCGCACGGGGTGAGGTTCAGCAGCGGGGACGCCGGCCGCGCGGTCCACGCGCTCGGCGAGATCGGCGAGCTGATCGAGTCCGGGCGCTTCTCGCTCCCGGTCGCGCGGGCCTTCCCGCTCGCCGACGTTGCCGAGGCGCACCGGGCGGGCGAGCAGGGCCACCGCGGGAAGCTCGTCCTGCTGGTCGGCTGAGGCGGGCCTGCCGGTTCCGCGCCGGCTCCGTAGGGTATTGCAATGGTGACAGATGGTGCGCGGGCCCTTCATCCGGAGCCGGGGCGAACGTCGGGGGACTTCACTCATGCTTTCTGCCAGGTCAGTCTTTGACGAGATCTTCCGCGAAGATGAGGCGTTTGCGCTGTTCTGCTCGATCGCCGCCAGCGGTGAGGCGCAAGGCGGCTGGGAGAACGGCCGGATCGGGGTGCTCGTGCCGGAGTCCTGTCAGGACCTGGCGCCGAAGATCACGCGACATGGCGCCGACGAGGACAAGCACGGGCGCATCTTCAACGCGCTGCTGCGCAAGCGCGGCCTCGAGCCCGTGCCGGTGCCCGAGGACGCCAACTACACGATGCTGCTCGAGGAGCGGGGGATCGGCCTGACCCACCGCCGGCTGGGGCGCGACGAGCCGCTGACCCAGCCCGACATCATCGCCTACCTGGCCCACAGCCGGGTCACCGAGCAGCGCGCCGCGGAGCAGATGCGCACGCTGCGCAACTGCACCCGCGGCAACCCGGACCTGGCGCCCGCGTTCCGGATGATCTCTAACGACGAGGCCGGCCATCTCGCGTACTGCCACGAGGAACTGCTGACCCTGGCCGCGGCCGGGCATGACGCGACCATCCGGGACATACTGCGCACCACGGCGATGGCCGAGATCGCGATCTACCGCGACGTCACCGCGGCCGTCATGGCCCACCTGGGCCGAATCCTGGGCTGGTCCGCGCCGAAGTCAGCGGTGCTGGCCGCGGGCATCCAGGCGCTGTACGGCTACGAGCGGCTGGGCGGCTGGCGGCGGATGGTGACCCTGCGCATGCCGGCCCGCCGCGACGCGCTCGGCGGCCCCGCGCCCCGTGCGCACTCGCCGCGTGTGCGCACGTAGGACCAGGTGACCGGCGGCGTCGCGGTTGGCCAGGGCAGCCCTCTGGGATAATGATCCGGTCGCGATCGTGCCGGGAGGAATCATGGGGCTGGCCAGCCGTCCGGGCCGATTCCGCGGCAGGCGGTGCCGTGGCTGACGGCGCCCTGGCTGACACCGGCCCGGCCGGACCGCTCAGCCTGGAGGACCTGCTGGCCGGCGTCCCGCGCGGCCGCGAGGTCGACGTGGCCGAGGTGGCCCGGGCGGTCGGCCAGTCCGAGCGGCGGCTGGTGGTGCTGGACGACGACCCGACCGGGACCCAGACCGTCGCCGGGCTGCCGGTCCTGACCAGCTGGACCCAGGACGACCTGCGGTGGGCGCTGCGCCAGCCGTCGGCTGCGTTCTTCATCCTGACCAACAGCCGGAGCCTGGCCCCGGCCGCGATGGCGGACCTTAACCGCGAGGTTGTCGCGGCGCTCGCGACCGCGGCCCGGGCCGAGGGTGCCCAGTTCGTCATCGCCTCGCGCAGCGACTCGACGCTGCGCGGGCACTACCCGCAGGAGACCGACGTCATCGCCGCCGCGCTGGCCGAGTACGCCGGCTCGCCGACCGATGGCGTGGTCCTGGTGCCCGCCTACGTGGATGCCGGCCGGGTCACGGCGGACTCGGTGCACTGGATGCGGGGACCGGACGGGTTCATCCCGGTCGGGGACAGCGAGTTCGCCCGCGACCCGGCGTTCGGCTACGCGGCGTCCGACCTGCGCGACTACGTGGCCGAGAAGACCGGCGCCCGGTGGAGCCGCGATCAGGTCGCCCGGATCACGCTGGAGGACATCCGCGCGGGCGGCCCGGAACGGGTCGCCGGCATCCTGGGCGGACTGGCTGGCGGCCGGCCCGTGGTGGTGGACGCGGTCACCGACGATGACCTGCGGCTGGTCGTCCTTGGCGCGCTCCGGGCCGAGGCGGCGGGCGCGGCGCTGCTGTACCGGGTCGGGCCGTCGTTCGTTCGCGCGCGCGCCGGGCAGGCCGCCGCGCCGCCGCTGACCGATGCTGAGCTGGCCGTGCTCGGCCTGGCCGGGAAAGCCGGCGGCCGGCCCGGCCTGGTGGTCGTCGGCTCGCACGTCCCGCGGACCACCCGCCAGCTCGATCACCTGCTGGCCCTGGACGGGGTGGTCCGGGTGGAGCTGGACGTGCCGGCCGTGCTGCGCCCGCCGGCCAGGGAGGCCACCGTCGCGGCGGCCGCGGCGGCGGTCGTCGCGAAGCTGGCCGGCGCCGACGTCGCGCTGTGCACCAGCCGCGAGCTGGTCTCCGGAGCCGGCGCGGACGCCAGCCTGGAGATCGCCCGGACCGTGTCGGCGGCCCTGATCGACGTGGTGCGCCGGGTGACCGCGCTCATCCGGCCCGGCTGGATCATCGGCAAGGGCGGGATCACCTCCAGCGACCTGGCCACCCGGGGCCTGGCCCTGACCCGGGCCGTCGCCCGCGGCACGCTGCTGCCCGGCATGGTGTCGCTGTGGGACCCGGTCAGCGCGGAAGGTCCCGGGGCCGGCCGCCCGGCGCCGCTGGTCGTGTTCGCCGGCAACGTCGGCGACGACGATGCGCTGGCCCAGACCGTCCGGCGGCTACGAGGCAGGGAGTGACCATGGAGCAGGTGGCGGTCATCGGGCTGGGCGCGATGGGCCTGCCGATGGCGCAGCGGCTGGCCGAGACGCTGCCCGTGGTGGTGTTCGACGTCATGCCGGACCGGGTCGCGGCGGCGGCCGGGGCCGGCG
>JBOHCO010000940.1:0-2608 GCA_050698895.1 Streptosporangiaceae bacterium | reverse complement strand
GGCCAGCGGTGTCAGATCGCCCAGCGTACCGGCATTGCCCAGGAAGGCGTCCAGCTTTTTCCATCGCTCGTAGATAGAAGCGCCCAGCCCGGCGCCTGCTCTGCCCTGCCCTGCCCTCAAGCCCCAGCCCCGGCGACGTGGTTGATACAACCACGTCGCTGTAGCGACGCGAGCGCTACAACCACGTCGCTGGACCGAGCGCGTGCCGGAGCGCTCCCGGCGGCCGCCCCGCGTCAGCCCCGCCCAGCCAGCCCAGCGACGTGAAGCCGTACCAGTCGGGCCCGCAGCCCGGCCGGCCTGAGTCAGGCCCGCAGTCCGGCCAGCCTCAGCCCGGGTCGGCGCCTGGCTCGTTCCCGGCCCCGCCGCCGGCCAGTACCTCGCAGCCCGGCCAGTACCCGCCCCCCGCCGGCCAGTTCGGCGGCCCGCCCTGGGCCCAGTCCAACCCCGGCCAGTCCAATCCGCAGGAGAAGGCGGCGAGCTAGCCCGGGCGACCCTTGTTAAGTATCGGGATTGTTCACCTGGTCATCGTGACCAGGTCGCTCACGTCGAGTCCGAGCGTGCGGCGCAGTCCGCTGGCGCCCGCCGCGGTGACGTTCACCGCGCGGGAGCCGGCCCGGCGCTGCACCCAGGCCAGCTCCTCGAACCGGTGCAGCAGCCGGGCGCCGAGCGCGCCGGCCAGGTGATGGCGCTGCTCACTCCAGTCCACGCAGTAGCGGACGAACGGCCGCCGGCCGGCCGCCGAGCAGTCCACGCCGAGGTCGGAGAGCAGCGCGCGGCCGGTATCGGTGACCTGGTAGGCGACGTCCCAGCCCGGTGACGAGAGCCGGTCGCGCTCCCCCGACGCCGCGAAGGTGCCGTCGCCCCCGGTCAGCCCCCCGGCGTTCAGCAGCGCGGTCATGACCGCGACGCCGGCCCGGCCGGCCAGGTGGTCGTAGCAGGTCCGGGCCCGGCGCAACGCCTCGGCGTTGGTCCCCTCGCGCAGCGACCGGACTGTCAGCGGCGGCGCGACCTGCATGATGGCCTCGAGCAGGTCGGCGATGTGCGGGCCGGCCAGCCGGTAGTAACGATGCCGCCCGTGCGGCTCGACGGCCAGCATCCCGGCGCTGACCAGCCGGCTGAGGTGGCCGCTCGACGTGGACGCGGCGATGCCCGCCTCGGCGGCCAGGCGGCTGGCGGGCAGCGCGCGGCCATCGCCCAGGGCCAGCAGCATGCGGCACCGGCTCCGGTCGGCCAGCACCTCGGCCACCGAGGCGATGTCGATGTCTCCGCGCATGGGACCAGCATAAGACGGAAACGCTTCGGCGGGCATCGAAGCGTCGCGGGGCCAGACTGGGGGCATGCCCGTGACTCAGACCTCACCGGATCGCATCGAGAAAGACCATCCGAAACAAGGGCTGCCCCTGGCCCTGCTCGTCATCTGCGTCGGGTACTTCCTGGTCATCCTGGACGCGATGGTGGTCAACGTCGCGCTGCCGGCCATCGGGCACGAGCTGCACGCCGGAGTGGCCGGCCTGCAGTGGGTGGTGGACGCGTACACGCTGTCCTTCGCCGGGCTGCTGCTGGCCGGCGGGGCGCTGGCCGAGCGGCTGGGCGGCCGGCTGGTCTTCCTGGCCGGCCTGGCCACCTTCGCGCTCGCCTCGGCCGCCTGCGGGCTGGCGCCGTCACTGCCGTTCCTGATCGGCGCGCGGCTCGTCCAGGGGGCCGCCGCGGCGCTGCTGGTCCCGTCGTCCCTGGTGCTGCTCCAGGCCGCCTACCCGACCCGCGAAGCCAGGTCACGGGCGTTCGGCATCTGGGGCGCCATCGCCGGCATCGGCGCGGCCTCGGGCCCGATCGTCGGCGGACTGCTGGTGACCACGTGGAGCTGGCGCGGCGTGTTCTTCATCAACCTGCCGTTCGCCGTCGCCGCGCTGGCGCTGGCGGGCTGGGCCATCCCCGTCACGCCGCGCCGGGCCCGCGCGCTCGACCTGCCCGGCCAGCTGCTGGCCGTCGCCGGGCTGGCCCTGCTGACGGCCACGCTGGTCGAGGCCGGCCGGCTGGGCTGGGGCGCCTCGGACGTGCTGGCCGGCTTCGCGCTGGCCGTGCTCACGCTGATCGCGTTCGTGGCCGCCGAGCGGCGCAGCGGCGACCCGATGCTGCCGCTGTCACTGTTCGGCCGGCCCGCGTTCCGGTCCGGTGCCGCGGTCGGGCTGCTGATCAACTTCGGCCTCTACGGGCAGCTGTTCGTGCTGAGCCTGTACTTCCAGGACCTGCGGGGCTACTCCGCGCTGCGCACCGGGCTGGCCCTGCTGCCCGAGGCCGCGCTGCTGATCGTGGCCTCGGCGCTGTCGGGCCGGATCATGGCCAGGACCGGGCCGCGGCGGCCGATGCTGGTCGGCCTGCTCATCGGCGGCGCCGGGCTGCTCGGCGTGGCCACCGCGGGGCCGCACACCGAGTACCTGCTGCTGGTGGCGCCGATGGCGGCGACCGGCTTCGGCATGGCGCTGACCATGCCCGCGGCCACCGCGGCGGTCATGGAGGCCGCCCCGCCCGACCGCGGCGGCATCGCGTCCGGCGTCGTCAACGCCGCCCGGCAGGCGGGCACGGTGCTCGGCGTCGCGCTGCTGGGCGC
>JBOHCO010000939.1:0-2532 GCA_050698895.1 Streptosporangiaceae bacterium | reverse complement strand
CCGGCCGCCTGGTACTCCACGCTCTCTCGGGTCAGTTCCATGAACGCCTCCTCCAGCGAGGCCCGGACGGGGATGAGCTCGGACAAGGCGATGCCATGGGCGGCGGCCAGCCTTCCCACCTCGGCACTGTCCATCCCGGTGATCTCGATGACGTCGGGGCCGGTCCCGGCGTCGACGGTGGCGCCGGCCTCGCGGCAGCGGGCGGCCAGTTCGGCCGCCTGGGGGCTGCGGACGTGTACCGACTGCCGGGAGCTGGACCGGACGAACTCGTCCATGCTGGTATCGGCGATCAGCTGGCCCTTGCCGATCACCAGCAGGTGGTCGGCGGTCAGGGCCATCTCGCTCATCAGGTGGCTGGAGACCAGCACGGTGCGGCCCTCGGCAGCGAGCGCCCGCAGGAGGGTCCGGACCCAGTGGATGCCGTCGGGGTCCAGGCCGTTGACCGGCTCGTCGAAAATGAGCACGGCCGGGTCCCCCAGGAGCGCTGAGGCGATGCCGAGCCGCTGGCTCATGCCCAGCGAGAAGCCCTTCGCCCGGCGCCTGGCCACGCCCTCGAGACCGACGATACGGAGCACCTCGTCCACCCGGCTGCGGGGGATGCCGTTGCTGCAGGCCAGGCATAGCAGGTGGTCGCGGGCACGGCGGCCGCTGTGCAGTGCCTTGGCGTCGAGGAGGGCGCCGACCTCGCGCATGGGTGCCGGCAAGTCGCGGTAGCTGCGCCCGGCAACGGTTACCGAGCCCTGCGTCGGCGCGTCGAGGCCCAGGATCATCCGCATGGTCGTGGTCTTCCCGGCGCCGTTCGGGCCGAGGAAGCCGGTGACCATGCCGGGTCGGATGGAGAAAGACAGGTCGCTGACGGCCATGGTGGAGCCGTAGCGCTTGACCAGGCCATGGGCTTCGATCATGGCTCTACTGCGAATGGGATGGCGAGGTCGATGTCGACATCGCTCGGCCCGGCCGCGAGATAGGTGGTGCGCAGGCCGAGGTCCTCGGGCGTGAGGGCAAGACGATCACCCTCGTGCTCCTTCGCCTGCTCCTGGCCCCAAGTGTCCAGTGACTCGCAAGCGAGCTGCCACTGCACCTCTCCGTACCCGGCTGGCAGCGCGACGAACATCTCCAGGTGGGCCGGCTCGGTGCGCAGCGTCAGCTCGGGATAGTGCTCCGCGAGGGCATGGGCCTGTGTCTCGGGAACCGGCGCGCACCACTCGATCAGACCATCGCTGTCGGCGCTCGGGTGGCTCCAGTAAATGCAGAAGGCCGCGCCTTCTCGTCCTTCGATACTCGGGCGCGGGCGCTCCAGCCCGCGCTCCCGCGCGCCCCGGCGCAGGATCGCGATGAACTCCTTGCCGAACGCGAATTGCTCCTGAAGCTCGACGTTGCGCTTCAGGCAGAGCAGGCTGCGCTCGGGTATCTCCCGGGTGGCGACTTCGTACATGACGGGCCTCTTTCCGCGCAACCGGCTGACGACGTAGTCGGCCAGCTCGCGCCGCGCGTCGTGTGCCGCCTCGGCGTCGCGCCAGTGCTCAGCGATGCGTGTCGCCGCATCGGCCGGATCACACGCGAGCAGCTCCTTGATCGCTGCGAGCGGCAACTGCAACTGGCGCAGCATCACGACCAGGCGTGCCTCGTCGAGCCGGGCTATGTCGTAGTAGCGATAACCAGACGCCTGATCGACGCGCGAAGGCACCAGCACCCCCAGGTCGTCGTAGAGGCGGAGTGCCTTCAGCGACAGGCGCGACCGCCGTGCGAACTCCCCGATGCTGATTTCTTTCACGCTGACTCCCTCGTTGCCGGGCCGATCCGGCCCGGCAAGGTGAGTGTGCGGCCTCCCCCAAGGTGAGAGTCAAGGCTGTCGGCCGCCAGCCGGGGTACTTCGCCGCCTACCGTGCTGGCGCCGGTTACCGTCGGCTGAGGGTGACGTGAGTGACGCCGCCGGGGCTGTTCACGGCCTCGATCCGGAAGTGGTCCTCGAGCCCCTCCAGCCCATCCCACAGCCGCTCCCCGCGGCCCAGCACGATGGGCACCACGACGATGTGCAGGTAGTCGATCAGCCCGGCGGCCAGGAACTCGCGGACGGTGGACGGGCCGCCGCCGATGCGGATGTCACGGCCAGCGGCGGCCTGGCGCGCCTGCGCCAGGGCCTGGGCGGGGCTGGCGCCGAGGAAGTGAAACGTGGTACCGCCGTTCATCTGGACCGGGGGCCGGAGATGGTGGCTGAGAACAAAGACCGGGGTGTGGAACGGCGGGTTGTCTCCCCACCACCCGTTCCACTCCTGGTCCGGCCAGGCGCCGTGGTGGGGACCGAACTTGCCCCGGCCCATGATCTCGGCGCCGATGCCCAGGTTCCAGGCGCTGGCGAAGGCGTCGTCGATGCCGGTGCTGCCGCCGGGCTGGCCTTGCATGGCGTGGAACGTGCGGGTCGCGAAAAACCACTCGTGCAGCCGGGTTCCCGCATGACCGAACGGGGCATCCAGGCTTTGCCCCTCGCCAGTGCCAAACCCGTCCAGCGACACCGAGAAATTGTGCACCCGG
>JBOHCO010000938.1:0-2277 GCA_050698895.1 Streptosporangiaceae bacterium | reverse complement strand
CGGCGGTGATGGCGGGCAGCGAGGCGTGCAGCGGCGCGGCGTTGAACGCGCTTTCCATCAGCCACAGGGCCAGCAGCGTGGCCCCGGCCAGGCTGTAGACCGGCCAGCTGGTCAGGGCGGCGGCCACGCCGTGGTTGGCCAGGATGAGCAGGGTGCCGCGGGTGAGGGCGTCGGAGATGCCGAAGATGAGCCCGGCGGCCAGGCCGGTCAGCAGGCCCCGCCAGTGGCCCGGGCGGCGCCAGCCGGCGCGGACCAGGATGACGGCGATGACGGCGATGACCGCGGCGGCGGGCCAGTAGCCGGCCGAGCCGAAGCTGGCGGACGGCGCGGAGATCGACCGGGAGACCGACAGGGCGGCGACGCCGCCGCTGAGCAGCACCGCGCCGGCCACCTCGGAGATGCGCGGCCGCATCCCGGTCAGCGGGATGGCGACCAGCAGGGCCCACAGCAGCGAGGTGGCCAGCAGGGGCTCGGCGACCGACAGGTCCAGGTTGCCGATGGTCCAGGCGGACAGCACCTCGCCCGCGGCCATGATGGCGATGCCCATCAGCCACCGGCGCCGGTGCAGCAGGTCGGCGATCAGAGCCAGGTGCAGGAAGTAGGACTTGGGGGCCTGCTCGGCGGCGTGCTGCTGGAGCACCAGGCCGACTCCGACCAGCAGCGCGGCGACCAGCCCGAGCGCGACTCTCATGGGACCGCGCCCGGCCGGACCGCGCCGTCACTGGTCACACTGATGCTCCGCCCCGACCCCTCCGTCGCCATGAGCTGATTTCCCGACTCTACCGGCCGGCCCGCGAGCCGGGGATATTCACGGGGGGTGGTTCGGCATGGGCCGAGCCGGGAGAGCGCGAAACCGCAGGGCCGGCATTCTCGCCGCACCTGGCTAGCTTCGCGCTAGCGAATGATTACCTTCTGTGTATTCCGAGAGGCCAGGCATCTGGTCAGGGAAAGCAGTCCGTTCGATTGCCGGTGAGCGCGGGCGCATCAGTGATGTTATCGGATAGGCTATGACCCGAACTCCGGTAGAAAGGAAGACTCGGGTGGCGCAGAAGACGCAGATCCTGTACGTAGATGACATTGATGGCAGTGAGGCTGAGGGAACGCTCAGGTTCGGCTACAGCGGCGCAGAGTATGAGATTGACCTGAACCGCCAGCATGCCGACGAGTTCGCCAATGCCATCGGCCCCTACCTGGAGGCGGCCCGGAAGGTTTCAGCTCGCAGGCCAGGCCGCGGAACTGCACGTCCGGTCCGGCATAACCAGTCTGATGTCCGTGAGTGGGCGCGTGCGCAGGGGCTGAAGGTCTCCGACCGGGGCCGGATTCCCGCGGAAGTGATGAACCAGTACGAGGCCGCTCACTAGCCAGGCGAGATTGCGTCATTGCGACCCGGGCGCAATGACGGGAACATTGACCAGGAGTTCACTGACGGCGCGGGCCAGCGCGGACGGCCCGCGCCGCAATTACGCGAGGCGGCGCTTACCGGGCAGATCAGCCGCACTTCGGGCGTTGATGATGCGCTCGGGGCCGATGCCGAGTTCCTCGGCCCGCACGCATCCGCGGCCCAGCCAGTCAAGCTGGCCGGGGGCGTGCGCATCGCTGTCGATGGCGAATAGGCAGCCGATCTCGGCGGCCCGGCGCAGCAGCCGGCCGGGCGGGTCCTGGCGCTCCGGCCGGCAGTTGATCTCGACGGCCACACCGTGATCCCGGCAGGCGGTGAACACCGCCTGCGCGTCGAACTCCGATTCCGGGCGGCCGCGCCCGGCGATCATCCGGCCGGTGCAGTGGCCGAGCACAACGGTGTGCGGATCGCGCACGGCGGCCAGCATCCGGGTGGTCATCTCGGCGGCGGGCATCCGCAGCTTGGAGTGCACGCTGGCGACGACCACGTCCAGCCGGGCCAGCAGGTCGTCGCGCTGGTCCAGGGCCCCGTCCTCGAGGATGTCGACCTCGATCCCGGTCAGGATCCGGAACGGGGCCAGCTCGGCGTTCAGCCCGGCGACCAGCTCGAGCTGGGCCTCCAGGCGCTCGGCGGACAGCCCGTTGGCCACGGTCAGCCGGGGGGAATGGTCGGTCAGCGCGATCCACTCGTGGCCCAGGCCGGCGGCCGCCCTGGCCATCTCGCCGGGCGGGCTGCCCCCGTCGGACTCGGAGTGTCATCTATTGATGATCATTCCAGCTCATCACGTAGACACTCCGGTCGGCCGGGTACCGGCAGGCAGCAAGATCGTCCTCCAACGGCTCGCGCTCCACCATGACCGTCACGGGCTGACCGCCGAT
>JBOHCO010000937.1:0-1261 GCA_050698895.1 Streptosporangiaceae bacterium | reverse complement strand
CATCGGCCCCCCGCCGCCGCCGCTCGGGACGGCCGGCCCAGCCGGGGCGGCCCGGCCGGAGGCGCAGCGGGAGGCGCAGCGGGAGGTTCAGCTCACGCTGCTGTGAGCGGGCGGCGTGGCCGGCAGGCCCGCCCGCCGCCAGGCCTGGAAGCCGCCGTCCAGGTCGGTGGCCTGCTGCAGGCCCAGGTCCTGGAGCGCGGCGGCGGCCAGGCTGGAGGTGTACCCCTCCGAGCAGAACACGATGACCCGCAGGTCGTAGCGGGCCTGCGGCAGGCGGGCGGCAGAGCTGGGGTCGAAGCGCCACTCGAGCACGTTGCGCTCGACGATCATCGCGCCGGGGATCTCGCCCTCGGCCGCGCGCTGGGCCTGGGGCCGGATGTCGACCAGCACCGCGCCGTGCGCGGCCTCCCGGTGCGCCTGCTCCGGGCCGACGCGGACCAGGCGCGCCCTGGCCCCGGCGAGCATCTGGTCGATGGTCATCGCCGGGCTGGTCATCGCCGGGCTGGTCATGTCGGCTTCCATCCTCACGGGGGACTCCTACGTTAGCGAGGGCGATCTTTGCGCGGCGTCGTTCTGGGTAGCGGGCGGCCCATGTCTGAGCCCGAGGACAAGCCCGAGGACAAGCCCGACGACAAGCCCGAGGAGCACTCGACCCGCACGACCGTCCTCATCGCCGGCGCCGCCAACCTGTTCGTCGCCGCGGTGAAGGTCGTGGCGGGCGTGCTGACCGGGTCCAGCGCGCTGCTGGCCGAGGCCGCCCACTCGGCCGCCGACACCCTCAACCAGGCCTTCCTGCTGGCCTCGATCCGGCGCGGCCGCCGCCCCGCGGATTCCCGGCACCCGTTCGGCTACGGCCAGGAGCGCTACTTCTGGTCGCTGCTGGCCGCGTTCGGCATCTTCGTGGCCGGGGCCGGGTTCTCGGTCTTCGAGGGGGTGCTGGCCATCACCCGCCCCGACCACGGCCACGACGTGGCGATCGGCTACGTGGTGCTGGCGGTCGCCGGGCTGGCCGAGTTCGTCTCCTTCGCCCGGGCGCTGTCGCAGTCCCGCCAGCAGGCCGCCGGGGAGCACCGGGGCCTGGTGGCTCACCTGCGCAGCAGCGCCGACACCACGGTCAAGGCGGCCCTGTTCGAGGACAGCGCGGCCATGGTCGGGCTGGTGCTGGCGGCGGCCGGGCTCGGGCTGCGCCAGCTGACCGGCTCGGGCGTCTGGGACGGCGCGGCGTCCATCGCCATCGGCGGCCTGCTGGTGGTGGTCGCGG
>JBOHCO010000936.1:0-7117 GCA_050698895.1 Streptosporangiaceae bacterium | reverse complement strand
GGTGGTGACCCGGCGCGGCCAGGTCGAAGTCAGCGAGCTGACCAGGGGCGGCACGCCGGTGCGGACGGCCCGCTTCATGGTCAGCCGGGTCATCGCCGTGGTCGAGCACCCCGCCCCCGGACCGCGCCCCGCCCGGGTCAGACTGGTCCAATAGGGGCATGCAGCGACTGGACCAGCAGATGACCTTCGTGGCCGAGGCGGGCCTGCTCAAGGGCGTCCTCCGGCAGACCATGCTGACCCGCCCGGCCCGGCGGGAGAACTCGGCCGAGCACTCGTGGCACCTGGCCGTCATGGCGCTGGCGCTGGGCGACTACGCGCCGCCGGGCACCGACCTGGCCAGGGTCACGGCCATGCTGCTGGTGCACGACCTGGTCGAGGTGGACGCGGGTGACCTGATCGTCTACGCCAGCGCCGCCGACCAGGCCCGGCAGGAGGCCGCCGAGCGGGCCGCGGCGGACCGGATCTTCGGCCTGCTGCCCGACGACCAGGCAGCCAGCGCGCGCGGGCTGTGGGACGAGTTCGAGGAACGGGTGACCGCGGAGGCCAGGTTCGCCCGGGCGCTGGACCGGCTCCAGCCCATGCTGGCCAACATCCAGGCCGACGGCGGGACCTGGCGCGAGCACGGCATCACCGCCGACCAGGTGCTGGCCAAGGTGGCGCTGATCGAGGATGGCTCGCCGGAGCTGGGCCGGTACGCGCGCGACCAGGTCGAGCGGGCCGTCAGCGACGGAATTCTTCGGAACAGGTAAGGGGCTCAGTGGGTCGACAGCCAGCTCAGGCCGATGGAGGTGGCCACCAGCGCGACCAGGATCAGGATGACCAGGAGCCACGACTGGTAGCGGCGGGCGAACCCGGCCAGCCAGCTGGCCGACCGGCGCTGGGCGGCCGATTGGCGGCGGTCCGCCCGGCGACGGACCGCCCGGCGGCGAGCCGCCTGGCGGGCTCGCTCGGCCGCGGATGGCTCGGCGAACCCGGCCTGGCCCGACGCGCCGCCGGTCAGGGCGCGCAGCTGACGGTCGAACTCGTCGTCGGCCGAGTCGTTAGGCATGGCTCATTTTCACACGGTGAACGGTACTTGCGGGCTATGTCCGGCGGCCGCGGGTCCGGTTACGCGAAAAGAGGGCCCCGACTACCGACAGCAACCGGCGGATGTCATCCTGTGCGTGGGGGACCCAGCTGATGAAACCGGGGGGACCGGTCATCGGGTTCGCCCCGGCCGGGCCAGGCCCAGGTGCCAAGGGCCGGCCGGGGCGGGCCACCGAGGGCTGTTAGTGATGCGGGGTGGGAGGAACGTCCAGGGCCGGGTTGCGGTCGAAGAATCCCCACGGCTTCAGCCAGAACGAGGTCCGGTCCACCGGCATCACCGGCCAGTCCTCGGGCCGGGTGATGTGGTGCAGCCCGAACACATGCCAGAGCACCACGTCGGCGCCCTCGATGGGCCGGTCGGCGGCCGTCCAGGCGGGCAGGCCAGCATCGCTGGCGCTCAGGTTGGGGAACTCGCCGCAGGGCCACCGCTCGTCGTCGTGATGCGGCGTCACCCAGAGCTGGTGGCCGATGACCTCGGCCCGGCGCATCGGCAGCGCGGACGGGTCGAACAGGGCCGGGAACGACCCGCCCGGCACCAGCTTGTAGGCCGTCGGGGCGCCGAGCCGGTTGCGGGCGCTGGCGCTGGTGACCTTCCAGGTGCGCTGGGACGCCCAGTCGCAGTCCTGCCGTCCCTCCAGCTCGGTGCGCAGCGGGGTCTCCCGGACCACCAGGTCCAGCCCGTGCGGGTTGGCCGGGCTGACCGGCCGGGCGGCCGAGCCGCAGGCCAGCACGGTGTTATCCGGGCCGTCCACGTCCAGGTCCAGCCGGGCCACGATGAAGTGCTGGTGGAACGGGGCGTAGGTGCGGTCGTCCACCACCGTCCCGGTGGGCGGCGGCTGGCCCGCAGGGAACGCCGAGGTCACCATCAGGCCGGTGGCGCGGACCTCACACTCGATGCTGCCGTCCTGGTAGAAGCGCCAGTAGATGAGGTACTCGTAGTTGGCCACGGTGGCGTGGCAGGAGATCACCAGCCGCCGGGCCCGGCGCACCTCGGCGCCGGTGTGCTCGTCCACGTGCTTCCACAGGATGCCGTCGTCCTCCTCGTGCACGCAGATCGCGTTGCGGATGACCCGCGGCTCGCCGTGGGAGTCGGGCAGCACGGCGTCCAGGTAGGCGATCTCGCCCAGGCAGTCGCAGCCCAGCTCCAGCGACGTGGTCATGTAGCCCAGGCCCCACTCGCCGATGTCGAACGCGGTGCGCCGGTAGTGGTCCGGGGTGGCGTCCCGGTAGGGGACGACCATCTCCGCGAACGAGAGCCGGTGCGCGACGGGTCGCACCCGGCCGCCGTCCGCGAACCCGACGGTGTGCAGGACCAGGCCCTCACGGCCGTTGAAGCCGATCCGCAGCGACCAGTTCTGCCAGCGGAGCAGCCGGCCTTCGAAGGAGAAACAAGGGCCGTCGGGCTGGCTCACCGTCAGGGGCGCGATCTCTCGCGGCGGCGCCCGGAGCAGTCGCGGGAGGTACTCGCCGTCGATCGCGGGCAGCCCGTCCGGGCCCGCGGCCGCACGGCTGTCCTCGAGCTCCAGCAGCTCCATGGTGTTCAGGTCGACGACCGGGTGCAGGCCGGTGACGTGGTGGGCGTACGGGTTGCCGTCCGGGCTGGCCCGGTACCAGACGTCGGCCCAGCCGATGCGCCGCCCGGCGAAGGCTTCGGGCACCAGGCCGGCGCCGTAGGCCCAGACGTCGGTCAGGGCCAGGGCGGGATCGGTCAGCCCGCGGGCCGCCAGCGCGGCGACGACCTGGGGGTGGGCGCGGAGCATCTCGTCGCACTCGTGCCACTCGTCGGCGGTCATGTTGGGGTGCTCGCCGGGCAGGTGGTCCCAGGACGTCAGGGTGTCGGGCAGCGTGACCCGTGCTCGGTACGCCTGGCCGTCCTCGCGGTTCCAGCACACCGCCACAGCTTCCCGTGCGGCGGCTGGCTGGCCGCCGTCCAGGGCGGCCAGGCGCTCCTTAGCGGGCTCGGCGAGGTCGATGGTCGCGAACCGCCAGCCAGGCCCGGTCGCGCGGCCGCGGCGCACGACGGCGGCCACCTCCGCGATCTCACGGGCGGTCAGCGGATCGAGCGGGTGGGTGGTGCCGGAGCCGTCTTCGGGCATGATCATCCCCTTGCGTGGTAGCGATCTATTGTCGCTCCCCGCTACTCGGCGCGCAGCGCGGCGGCCGGGCTAGCCAGGCCGCGGCGGTCAGGTCCGGGGGCCGGGGGGCTCCCGCAGCCGGACGACGTGGTCGCGGAAGACCTGCTCCATGCGGCCGTAGAAGTCCACGATCAGCCGCAGCTGGTCGTCGGTGTAGTCAGCCACCACCTTCTCCTGCCAGTCCCGGACCATCGGCAGGAACAGCGGGGCCACGTTGGCCAGGGCCTTGTCCAGCTCGAGGTGAACCACCACGCGGCGGCGGTCCTTGCTGTCTCGCTCCCGGCGCACGTAGCCGGCCTCCTCCAGCCGGTCGAGCACGCCGGTGATGGAGGCGGTGGTCAGGCCGGTGGCCCTGGCCAGGTCTCCGGCCGACATCTGCCCGCTGAAGCTGAGGATGTTCAGGCAGTTCAGGTCAGTGGCGTTGATGCCGACGCGGTCGGCGGCGAACTGCCCGACCAGCTGCATCAGCGAGCCGGTCTTGCGGACGGCGGCGGCGAACTCGATCGCCAGCCGGGCCCGCTCGGGCGCGTCGGCCGTGAACGACTCGGCCCACGGCAGCTCCCAGGGATGTTCCTCCATGCTTCACCTTCCTATTATCTAGGCAGTCTAGACAATAGTTATCCGAGATGCTAGTTTCGCTTCTGAAATTGTAGTCCCGAGAGCGGAGACCTGCGATGAACTCCGATCCTCAGATCCTGGCACCCGCGACACCCCCGGCGGACGCAAGCGCCCCGCCGGACCCCCGGCGCTGGCTGACTCTGGGCATCTTGCTGCTGGCCGCATTCATGAACCTGCTCGACATCTCGATCGTCAATATCGCCATCCCCTCCATCCAGGCCAACCTGCACGCCAGCTACGCGGACGTGCAGTGGGCGCTGGCCGGCTACACGCTGGCCTACGCGGTGGTGCTGATCACCGGCGGGCGCCTGGGCGACGCCTACGGCCGCAAGCGGCTGTTCCTGATCGGCGTGACCGGCTTCACGATCATGTCAGCGCTGTGCGGGGCGGCCCAGACGCCCGGCATGCTGATCGCCTGCCGGGTGATCCAGGGCGCCATGGGTGCCATCATGATCCCGCAGGTGCTGGCGGTGATCCAGGTGATCTTCCCGCCCAAGGAGCGGATCAAGGCCCTGGCCGGCTTCGGCGTGACCGCGGGCCTGGGCACGGTCAGCGGCCCGCTGCTGGGCGGCCTGCTCACCCAGCACAACCTGCTCGGCCTGCACTGGCGGCCGATCTTCCTGATCAACGTGCCCATCGGGATCATCGCCGTGATCGTGTCGGCGGTGCTGGTCCGCGAGTCGCGGGCGCCCCGGCCGCCGCGGCTGGATCCGGGCGGCGTGGCGCTGATCACGGCGGCGCTGCTGCTCCTGCTCTACCCGCTGGTGCAGGGCCGCCAGCTGGGCTGGCCGGCCTGGACGTTCGTGGCCATGGCCGCCTCGGTGCCCGTGTTCGCGCTGTTCGTCTGGTACGAGCGGGCCAAGCTGCGCCGCAACGGCTCGCCGCTGGTCGAGATGGGCCTGTTCGCGCGGCGCTCGTTCAGCACCGGCATCGCCATCGCGGTGACGTTCTTCCTGGGCGTGACCTCGTTCGCGCTGATCCTGACCCTGTTCCTCCAGGTCGGCCTGAGCTTCACGCCGCTGCACGCGGGCCTGACGTTCCTGCCGTTCTCCGGCGGCGTGCTGATCGCCTCGGGCGCGGCGGCCCGGCTGGCGCCGAAGTTCGGCCGCGGGGTGACCATGACCGGCGCGCTGGTGATGGCCGCGGGCATGGCCGGCCTGATCGCGACCGTCTCCCACTACGGCCCGGCCGTGACCACCTGGGAGATGGTGCCCGCGCTGGTCGTGGCGGGCCTGGGCATGGGCACGGTGATCGCGCCGCTGGCCGACATCCTGCTGGCCGGCGTGGACGCGCAGCACGCGGGGTCGGCGTCGGGCCTGTTCAACACTAGCCTCCAGCTCGGCGCGTCGGTCGGCGTCGCGGTGATCGGCGTGATCTTCTTCGGGCTGCTGGGCAGCCAGTCGGGGCCGGCCGCCACGGGGGTCGCCCCGCAGTTGCGGGGCGGGCTGGCCGCCGTGGGGGCGCCGGCGGCGGCGGTGGGGCACGTCGAGGCTCAGTTCCGGGTCTGCCTGCACGACCGCCTGGTCGCGGCCGACCCGACGGTGACGCCGGCGTCCTGCCGGCCGACCGGCGCGGCCCGCCGGCTGCCGCCCGCCGCTGACCAGGTCCTGGCCAGCAGCGGCCAGGCCGCGGTGCGGCACGACTTCGTGCAGACCCTGGAGCGCACGCTGTGGTTCCAGGTCGGCGTGTTCTTCCTGGCCTTCCTGCTGATGCTGGCGCTGCCCAGGGGCGCCGGCCGGCGCACCGAGCCCGAGCCGACGGTGGCGGGCGAGCTGGTCCCGGCGACGGAGAGGAGCTGACCATGAGGCTGGCACTGCTGGGCGGCAGCGGCCGGATCGGCGGCCACCTGCTGAGCTGGGCGCTGGAGTCCGGCCACGAGGTGCAGGCCCTGGCCCGTGACCCAGAGGCGCTGTATCGGGTGCGGCAGCCCGTCGCGCCGGGCGGGCCGGGTAGCGGCTCGCTGGTCGCGACGGCGGGCGACGCGCTGGACGCCGCCGCCGTGGCCGAGGTGATCCGCGGCACCGACGCCGTGCTGTCCGCGCTCGGCCCGCGCGGCGCCAAGTCGCCGGACCTGCTCGCGGGCGCGGCGCGGAATATCACCGCGGGCATGACCCAGGCCGGGGTCCGGCGGCTGATCTGCGTCTCGGCGGCTGGCGCCTTCATCCAGGACGACCCGGACACCGGCGCGCTGACGAAGGCCATCCTGCCGCGCGTGCTGGCCAAGCCGTTCGCCGACACGCGGCAGATGGAGGCGGTGATCCGGGCCAGCGACCTGGACTGGACGCTGGTCCGGGCCACCCGGCTGGTGAACACTCCGGGCACCGGCCGGTACCGGGTCCGCCCGGACTACCCGCCGCCCCAGGGCCGGAAGATAGCCCGCGCGGACGTGGCCGACTTCATCGAGCGCGCGCTGCTGGACCAGGACTGGGTGCACGCCGCGCCGTCGCTGGGCTACTAGCCGTCCGGCTGGGTTATGCGCTGGTCGGCGATCAGGTCGCGGTACCACGCGAACGACGCCCGCGGCGTCCGCGCCTGGGTCGCGAAGTCCACGTGGACCAGGCCGAAGCGCTGGCCGTAGCCCTCGCTCCACTCAAAGTTGTCGATCAGCGACCAGGTCAGGTAGCCGCGCACGTCCACGCCGCCCGTGATGGCGTCGGCCAGGGCCCGCAGGTGCCCGTCCAGGTAGCGGATCCGGGGCTGGTCGTCCAGCGTCCCGTCCGCGGCCGGCTCATCGACCGCCGAGCAGCCGTTCTCGGTGATGTAGACGGGCGGCAGCGCGTCGCCGTAGCGGCCGGCGAACTGGGTGAGCAGCTCGGTCAGCCCGGCCGGGGCCACCGGCCAGCCGAACGCGGTGACCGGGTAGCCGGGGATCGGCTCCAGCTGGAACGGGAGGGGCGAGTCCGGCAGCGCCGACACTCGGGTCGGGTTGTAGTAGTTGATGCCGAGGGCGTCGATCGGGGCGGCGATCACGGCCAGGTCGCCGTCGCGCACGCAGTCCAGCCCGGCTTCGCCCACCCCGAACGCGCCCAGGTCGGGGTAGCGGCCGAGCAGCAGCGGATCAGTGAACATCCGGTTATGCAGCGTGTCGTAGGCGGCCGCCGCGGCCACGTCGGCCGGGCGGTCGGAGGCGGGCCAGACCGGGGAGCAGTTGTTGGCGATGGCCACCTGGCTCGCGCCCGCCGCCCGCAGCGCCTGGGCGGCCAGCCCGTGGCCGAGCAGTTGGTGGTGGGCGGTGGGGAGGGCGTCGAGCATCAGCGCCAGGCCCGGCGCGTGGATGC
>JBOHCO010000935.1:0-2208 GCA_050698895.1 Streptosporangiaceae bacterium | reverse complement strand
TCGATCAACCCGGTGTTCCGGATCTCGCACGGGGTGCTGCGCGCGCTCAAGCTGCACCGGCCCGAGCTGTCCGCCGACGAGCGCTACGCCGAGGCTCGCCGGGTGTTCGAGGTGGTCGGGCTGACGCCAGCCGACCAGGCCCTGCAGCGCTACCCGCACGAGCTGTCCGGCGGCCAGCGCCAGCGGGTGGGCTTCGCCCAGGCGCTGGCCATGCGGCCCAAGCTGATCATCGCCGACGAGCCGGTCTCCATGCTCGACGTGTCGATCCTGTACATCACCCATGACATCGCCAGCGCCCGCTACGTGACCGACCGCCTGATCGTCATGTACGCGGGCCAGATCGCCGAGGCCGGCCCGGTCGACGAGGTGCTCAGCGACCCGCGCCACCCCTACACCCAGCTGCTGGTCTCGGCCGTCCCCGACCCGCGGGCCGAGCCGCACGTCGGGGCGGAGACCGACCGGGGCGAGCCGCCTAAGGTGATCGACCCCACGCCGGGCTGCCGGTTCCGCTGGCGGTGCCCGCTGGCCATCGACATCTGCCAGACCGTTACCCCGGAGCTGACCCAGCTCGCTCCAGATCACGATGCCGCCTGCCACGTGGCGCAGACCGGCGCGGAAGTGAGGGCATTTTCATGAAACTTGCTGTCGTCGGCGGCGGCTCTACCTACACCCCCGAACTGGTTGACGGGGTGGCCAGGCTGACCGGTGGCATCAAGGTCACCGAGCTGGTTCTGGTGGATCCCGACGAGTCCCGGCTGTCGGCGGTCGGGCCCGTGTCGCAGCGGATCATGGCCGCCTACGGCCACCCGGCCACGGTGAGCTGGACGCAGGACCTGGACGAGGGCCTGGACGGGGCCGGCGCGGTGTTCTTGCAGCTGCGGGTCGGCTACCAGGCGGCCCGGCACCGGGACGAGACCTGGCCGGTGGAAGTGTGCGGCTGCGTGGGCCAGGAGACGGTCGGCGCGGGCGGGCTGGCCAAGGCGCTGCGCACGGTGCCGGTGGTGCTGGACATCGCCGAGCGGGCCCGGCAGCGGGCGGCCAGCGACGCCTGGATCATCGACTTCACCAACCCGGTCGGGATCGTGACCAGGGCGCTGCTGGACTTCGGCCACCGCGCCATCGGCCTGTGCAACGTGGCGATCGGGTTCCAGCGCCGGTTCGCCGGCTGGCTCGGGGTCGAGCCCGAGCAGGTGGACCTCGACCACGTCGGGCTCAACCACCTGACCTGGGAGCGGGCCGCGGTGGTCGACGGCATCGACCGGCTGCCGGAACTGCTGGACGCCCACGGCGCCGAGCTGGCCCAGACGGTCGGCGCGCCGGAATCCATTGTTAAGGAAATTCATGCGCTGCCGTCGTATTACCTGCGGTACTACTGGGCGCACGACGCCGTGGTGGCCGAATCCCGCGGCAAGCCGACCAGGGCTCAGGCGGTGGCCGAGATAGAGCGCCAGCTCCTGGAGATGTACGCCGACCCGGCGCTGGACCGCAAGCCGGAACTGCTGGGCCAGCGCGGCGGCGCGTACTACTCCGAGGCGGCGGTCGACCTGCTGGCCTCGCTGGTAACCGACGCGGGCGATCGGCAGGTGGTGAACGTGCGCAACGACGGCACGCTGCCGTTCCTGCCCGATGAGGCGGTCATCGAGACCCCGGCGATCATCTCGGCCAGCGGCGCGGCGCCGGTCACGGTGGCCCCGCTGAGCCCGCTGATGCGCGGCCTGGTGGCGCACATGTCGGCCTACGAGGACCTGGCCCTGGACGCGGCGCTGCGCGGCGGCCGGGACCGCGTCGCGATGGCGCTGCTGGCCCACCCGCTGGTCGGCCAGTACGACCAGGCGGACAAGCTGGCCGACCGGCTGGTCGCGGAGAACGCGGCGTTCCTGCCGTGGGCCCAGTGAATGGCCCGGTGACTGAGGAACTGCCCGAGGGCAAGCCGGCCGTCCTGGCCATCGACGGCGGGAACAGCAAGACCGAGGTCGCGCTGGTCGCCGGGGACGGGACGCTGCTGGCCCAGGTGCGCGGAGACCGGTCCAACTTCCAGGGCATCGGCATGGACGAGGCGTTCCGGGTGCTGGACGGCCTGGTCCGCACGGCCGCGCGGGAGGCGGGCGTCGCCGACGGCGCCCTGATCGCCCGGCACACCTCGGCCTGCCTGGCCGGGGCCGACCTGCCCGACGAGGAGCAGCTGCTCACCGACCTGGTGCACGCACG
>JBOHCO010000934.1:0-5595 GCA_050698895.1 Streptosporangiaceae bacterium | reverse complement strand
CCTACACCCCGCCCGGCACCAGCGGTGCCTACGCCGAGCGCGGCCCGGTGTTCATCCACGCCGGGCGCTGCCCGGCTACGTCACCCCGGACCAGTACCCGCCGGCGCTCGGCCGCCGCCAGCAGGTCGTGCGCGCCTACGACCGCCAGGGCCGGATCGCCGACGGCGTCCTGACCGCCGACGGCGAGCACGCCCTGATCGTCATCCGCGAGTTGCTGGCCCGGCCCGACGTCGAGGTGGTTCACCTGCGCAACGTCGGCTACGGCTGCTACAACTTCGCCGTCCGCCGCGCCTGACCCTCGCTCGTTGGTCTACCGCGGGACACTCGATCATGAAACGTCCGCCTCCGCGGCCTCGTCCTGGGCGCGCTGGGTGATCGCCTGGACGGTGCGCACGGTGGTCTCGATGTCGCGCAGGTCGAACTGGCTGAGCAGCCGGATGGTCGGGCCCGAGACGTACTCGCGCAGGCTGCGGTGCCGGGCCTGGCCCTCGGGGGTCAGGTCGACGTGCTCGTCGCCGCTGATCAGCCCCTCGGCGTCGAGCCCGGCCAGCAGCTCGCGGGTGGAGTCGGCATCGAGGTTGGGCGAGCCCTCGAGGTCGCGGCTGAGCGCCTCGCGGGACAGGCCGGGGCCCCGGGTCGCGACCAGCTGGAGCGCGTACCAGGTCTCGGGCTTGGTGTCGCGCTGGGCCAGGTGCTCGCGCAGCGTGGCGGTCAGCGTCCGCTCGGCGAACGCCAGGGCCTGGCCGAACTGACCGTAGACCGGCGGTGGTGTGGTCATGACTGACTCCGTTCCGTTAGGATCGACAGGTACCTGTCCACCTTAGGCAGATAGACAGGCGGCTGTCTACTTTATGGATGCGCAGCTGGAAGCGGAATTTCCCGAGCGCCCGCTGATCGGGCTGCTGCTGCGGCTCGTCTACCAGCACTACGCGCAGGACATCGAGGCGGCGCTGCACGGGGCGGGCTTCGACGACATCCGGCCGGCGGCCGGGAACGTGTTCCCGTTCGTGCCGCCGGACGGCATCACGGTCTCGCGGCTGGCCGAGCTGGCCCAGGTGCGCAAGCAGTCGATGGCCCAGGCCGTCGACCAGCTGGAGCAATCCGGCTACGTGGAGCGGCGCCCGAACCCGCACGACCAGCGCTCCCGGCTGGTGTTCCTGACCGAGCGCGGCCGGGGCGTCCCGCCGGTCACGCACGGGGCGGCGGCGGGCGTGGAGGAGCGCTGGGCCGGGCTGACCAGCCCGGCCGAGTTCGAGGCGCTGCGCGCCACCCTCATGCGGCTGCTCACCGCCCTCAGGGACCAGCCGGGCGGATGACCGCTCAGGCGCCGCCGGTCAGGCGCCGGGAAGGCCGGCGGGGCGCGGCAGGCCGACGTGGTCGCGCAGGGTGGTCCCGGCGTACTCGGTGCGGGCCAGGCCGCGCGCCTGCAGGATCGGCACCACGTGATCGACGAAGACGGCGAGCTGGTCGGGCAGGAGGCTGGGCATGAGGGTGAACCCGTCCGCGGCCCCGGCCTGGTGCCAGTCGGTCATGAGCTGGGCCAGGCCCTCGGGCGTGCCGGTGTAGTCCAGCCCGCCGGGCAGCGCGGACAGCTTCCGGGCGATGGCCCGGAAGGTGGCGGCCGGGTCCTCGGCGGCCATCCGGTAGATCGAGGCGCCGAAGCTGGTCTTGGGCGCGGCGGCCAGCAGTTCGGGCGGGAACGGCGCGTCGGGGTCGATGGTGGCGTAGTCCAGCCCGGCCAGGTTGGCCAGGTTGCGCCAGCGGAACTCACCGCTGGCCGCCGCCTCCAGCTCGTCCCGGAGCGCGGTCGCCTCGGCCTCGGTGCCGGCGATGAGGAACGACAGGCCGGGCAGGACGCGGACGTGGTCCGGGTCGCGGCCGCGCTCGGCGGCCTGGGCGCGCAGCTTGTGGCGGAACGCGACCCCGGCCGGGATGTCGGCCAGCGGCGTGAACACGGCGTCGGCGTACCGGGCGGCCAGCGCCACGCCGGGCGGGGACGACCCGGCCTGGGTCAGGAACGGGTGGCCCTGCGGCGAGCGGGGGAACGGCAGGTAGCCGGCCACGTCGAAGTACCGGCCATGGTGGCGGGGCGGGCGCAGCCGGGCGGGATCGGCCCACTGGCCGGTGGCCCGGGACATGACCGCGGCGTCGTCGGCCCAGCCATCCCACAGCTCGAGCACGACCTCGACGAACTCGCCGGCCCGGTCGTAGCGGTCGGCGGCCGGCGGGTGCGGCTGGTCGCCGAAGTTGCCCGCGGCGGCGGGCTCGACGGTGGTGACGATGTTCCAGCCGGCCCGGCCGTGGCTGAGGAAGTCCAGCGTGGCCAGCCGCCGGGCCACGTCCCACGGGTGGCTGTAGGTGGTGGACACGGTGGCGATGAGCCCGACCTGCTCGGTCGCGGTGGCCACCGACGACAGCAGCAGCAGCGGGTCGAACCCGGCGCCGGGCAGGAACTCCGACCGGAACTCGGCCACGCCCGGACTGTCGGGCAGGAAGATGGAGTCCAGGACGCCGCGCTCGGCGGTCCGGGCCAGGTCGATGTAGTGCCGCGGGTCCAGGACCCGGGCCGGGTCGGCCGGCGAGACCCGCCAGGCCGCCTCGTGATAGCCGGAGTTGCGCAGGTAGCAGTTCAGGTTGAGGTAACGCCGCGGGGTGGTCAACAGGCTCCCTTTACATGTCCAGGACGAGGTCGGTTCTCGGCTGCGTGCAGCAGATCAGCACCTCGCCGTCGGCCGGAGGCTCCAGCGGCTCGGGGGAGTAGCTGAACTCGCCGGACAGCAGCGGGGTGACGCAGGTGTGGCAGACGCCGGTCCGGCAGCTCCACCGGGTGGGCACGTCGCAGGCGTCGGCCAGGTCGAGCACGCTGCGCCAGGACCGGCCGAACCGGGTGGAGATGCCGCTGCGGGCGAAGGTGACCAGCGGTCCGTCCGCGGCCGGCCCCTCCGGCTGGTGCGGTGGCCGGCGAACCTGGCCGGTCAGGCCGGGGTTGACCGACGGCAGCGCGCCGAACAGCTCGGTGTGGATGCGGGCCGCGTCCAGGCCGGCCGCGGTCAGGGCGTCCCGCATGTCGGTCATGAACCCGGCCGGCCCGCAGATGTAGGCGCTGGCCTGGTCCGGCAGGCCGAGCGCGGTGAGGCTGGCCGCGGTCAGGCGGCCGGCCGCGGCGTGGTCGCGGTACTGCGGCGGCGGCGCGGCCTGGCTGTAGAACACGTGCTCACGGGCCTGCGGCAGCGCGGTGAGCAGGTCGGTGGCCTCGGCGGCCAGCGGGTGCTCGGCCGGGCGCCGGGCGGTGTAGACCCACCAGATGTCGCGCGGGCTGCGGGCCGCGGCGAGCTGCTGCAGCATGGCCAGCACGGGGGTGACTCCGATGCCCGCGGAGATCAGCAGCACCGGCTCGGTGCCGTCGCCCAGGACGAAGTCGCCGCGCGGGGCGGCGGCGTCCAGGGTGGACCCTTGTTTCAGATGAGTATGCAGATAGGTGCTGGCGATACCGTGCGGTTCCTGCTTCACGCTGATCCGGTAGGTATCGGCACCCGGCGCGGAGGACAGCGAGTAGCTGCGCACCGGGGCGGGCGTGCCGGCGCCGGCGACGCGCAGGGTCAGGTACTGCCCGGCCTGGGCGGCGGGCAGCGGGGTGCCGTCGGCGGCGGAGAGGTAGACCGAGGTCACGGTCGCGGTCTCGGGGACCACCCGGTCCACGCGCAGCGGCCGGAAGCCGGGCCAGGCCGGCTCGGCCGGGGCCGGGGGATGGAGCAGGTCGCGGAAGGACTGCTGCCAGCCCTGGCTCAGGGCCGGGATGTCGGTGGCGTCGCGGAGCCGGCTGGTGTCCCGGCCGGGCAGGTAGAGCAGCGCGTCGGCGTCGGCCACGCTGAGCGCGTGCGCGCCGGTCCTGGTCTTGACGATCTGGTCGCCGGCCTGGACCCGGCCCTCGGTGATGACCCGCATGTAGAAGCCGGGGCGGTGGTGGCTGACCAGCAGCGCGGGCAGCTCGGGCTGGCCCAGCCGCATGCCGACGCGGTAGCAGGTGACCCGGGGCTGGGTGACCTCGAACTCGGCCTCGCCGATGCGGTACCGGTCGCCGATGCAGACCTCGTCGTCGGGCAGCCCGTCGATGGTGAGGTTCTCGCCGAAGTTGCCGTAGCTCAGGTCGTCCCGGCCGAAGTGCCGGGCCCAGTGCCGGTAGGAGTCGATCTGGTAGACCAGCACCGCGCGCTGCTCGCCGCCGTGGCCGTTGAGGTCGCCCTGGCCGTCCCCGTCGATGTTGAGCCGGCGGACCATGGCCGGGCCGTCGACGGGGTGCTTCCACACGCCGGTGTAGACGGTCTTGCCCTGCCAGGGCACGTTCTTGGGCTTGCCGACGTTCACCGACAGCACGGTCATGGCGGCTCCTTCATGGCGGCTCCTTCATGGCGGCTCCTTCGTGACCACGTTCCGGTCAGTACAGTGTCCGGCCGAGGAAGCCGCGGATGTAGGCGGCCGCGGTGTCGAGCTGGCTTTCGAGCAGGAAGTGGCCGCCGTCGAGCAGGTGAATCTCGGCGTCGGGCGCGTCGGCGGCGAACGCTCGGGCCCCGTCCGGGCCGAATATCTCGTCGTTGCGGCCCCACACGGCCAGCACCGGCACCCGGCTGTCGCGCAGGTAGGCGTGCAGCTTCGGGTACAGCGGCAGGTTGGTGGCGTAGTCGGCGAACAGGCTGAGCTGCACCTCGTCGTTGCCCGGCCGCGACACCTGGGCGAAGTCGTGCAGCCAGGTGTCCGGGCTGACCACGGTCGGGTCGGGCACGCCGTTCAGGTACTGCCAGCGGATGGCGTCCACGGTCAGCGCCCCGCGGACGCCGGCCTCGGTCTCCGCGTTGCGGCCGTGCCAGAACTCGCGGACCGGCTTCCAGAACGGCTCCACGAACCCGGCGTCGTAGCCGTTGCCGTTCTGGGTGACGATAGCGGTGATCGCGGCCGGGTCGGCCAGCGCCAGCCGCCAGCCCACCGGTGCGCCGTAGTCGTGCACGTAGATGGCGTAGCGGGTGACCCCGAGCTGGGCCAGCAGCGCCCCGGTCAGCCCGGCCAGGGCGTCGAAGGTGTAGCCGAACTGGTCGGCCGGCGGCGCGTCGGACAGTCCGAAGCCCAGGTGGTCGGGCGCGATGACGTGGTACCGGTCGGCCAGCCGCGGGATCAGGTCGCGGAACATGAACGAGCTGGCCGGGAAGCCGTGCAGCAGCACCAGGGCGGGCGCGTCGGCCGGCCCGGCCTCCCGGTAGAAGAGCTGGTGCCCGCGGACGGTGGCGTAACGGTGATGAATGGTCGTCATGTCTCTAACCTTCTTACATCAGTTAGCCGGTTAGCGTCGAGGCTAGGCAGGTACGCTGTAACCTGTCAAGTTAGTTATGGTGGTTAGGCGAGCCGAGGGAAGGGCGGCGGTCATGCTGGATGTGACGCCGGACGCTCTGCCCGACGCTCAGCCGGACGCTCTGCCCGACGAGGGCTTCCTGCTCGCCCTGCTGAACAGCACGCCGGTGATCGACGGCGTCCCCGCCGACCGCCTGGCCGACGCCGCACGGGCCCGCGCCTGGCTGGCCAGCGTCGGCGGCCAGGGCACCGACG
>JBOHCO010000933.1:0-4922 GCA_050698895.1 Streptosporangiaceae bacterium | reverse complement strand
TGATCCTGGAGGACGTGGACCTGGTCGCCCTGGACCGGGACTTCAGCGATGACGGCAACCCCATGCTGTTCTCCCTGCTGGACGCGATGGACGGCATCGGCGCCGACGCCGACGTGACGTTCGTGCTCACCACCAACCGCGTCGCGATGCTGGAGCGGGCACTGGCCGAGCGGCCGGGCCGCGTGGACCTCGCGGTGGAGATCCCGCTGCCCGACTCCCCGGCACGCGAGCGCCTCCTGCGGCTCTACGCGGGCGGCATGCGGCTGGACGCCGACCTCGCCCCGGTCGTCGCAGCCACCGAAGGGGTCACTGCCTCCTACATCAAGGAACTGCTGCGCCGGTCGGTGCTGGCCGCGTTCCGCGCATCGGGCGATGCCGTATCGCTGACCGACGCCGACCTTGCCAGCGCGGTCACCGGGTTGTCGGCCGAGCGCCAGGCCCTGACCCGCAGCCTCCTCGGCCAGCCCGCGACAGGCCGCCAGGAGCGCAACCCTCACCTGGATGATGACCAGAGCGAGGACGACGAACCAGCGAGCGACCACAGCCACAGACCATCTCGCTGACGGTAACGCAACGCCCGGGAGTGATAGGAAATCGTGACGGCTCCGGTCATAATATGTCACATTGCACTACTAACGTGAGCAGCCATTCACGGGTGAGGCACGCGTGCTGGCTGACCCGGCAGCGGACCTAGGCAGGAGCAGCGAACATGAATGGTCGGCGCCAGAAGATTCTGTGTGTGGCGGCCGCAGCGGTGGCCGTGGGCCTGGCCGCCGCCGGCTGCAGCAGCAGTACGTCCTCGTCAGGGCCCCAGGCCAAGGCGGTCAAGGGCGGTACCGCGACCGTCGGCGTGATCGACGGGGCCGCGCCCACTTATATCTGGCCGTTCGAGCCGATCGCCGACTCCAGTGTCGTGAACAAGCAGGACTTCCAGTGGCTTCTGTACCGGCCGTTGTACATGTTCGGCAACAACGGCAACTCAGTCAGCGTCAACTACCCCCTGTCCACGGGAGACGCGCCGGTGTACTCCGGCGGCGGGAAGACCGTGACCGTCCACATGAAGGGCTGGAAGTGGTCTGACGGCGAGACCGTCGGCGCCGCCGACGTGGCGTTCTACCTGAACATGCTGAAGGCGGAGAAGGCGAACTACGCCGGGTACTCACCGGGCGGGCTGCCGGACAACCTGGCCTCGTTTAACATCACCTCGGCTGACACCATCGTGCTCCACCTGACCAAGGCCTACGCGCCCACCTGGTTCACGTACAACGAGCTCGCGATGATCACGCCGTTCCCGCTCGCCTGGGACGTCACCAAGGCGGGGGCCAAGCCCGGCAGCGGGGGCTGCAGCACCAGCGCGGCCAAGTGCCCAGCGGTCTATAACTTCTTGTCCGCGCAGGCCAAGATGCCGTCCAGCTATGCCTCCAGCCCGGTCTGGGGAGTAGTGGACGGGCCGTGGAAGCTGACCGCGTTCAACGACTCCGGCAACGACACGTTCGTGCCGAACAAGGGCTACTCCGGCCAGCCCAAGCCGCGCCTGTCGAAGGTGCAGTACCTCCCTTACACCAGCGACACCGCCGAGTACACCGCGCTGAAGACCGGAACGCTCGACCTCGCAGCGGTCGGCGTGGGCATCCCCTCGGCTGATCTGCCGAACAAGCCGGCCGGGTCTGCCCTCCCGGCAGTCAACCCGCTCGGCTCCGGTTATCGCCTGGACTCGTTCTACTCGTACGCGATCGCCTACGCGGAGTACAACTTCGACAACCCGACTTACGGCGCTGTGTTCAAGCAGCTCTATTTCCGGCAGGCCCTGGCCTACCTGACCGACCAGGAGGGGATGTCCAAGGAGGTCTACAAGGGTTACGCCTACCCGACAACCGGCCCGGTGCCTCCCAAGCCGGCCAACCAGTTCGCTCCGGCGGTCGAGAGCGCTAACGGCGGGGCAGGCCCGTACCCGTTCAACATGGCCAAGGCGAAGGAACTGCTCACCAGCCACGGCTGGCAGATGGTGAACGGCGTGATGACCTGCGAGGTCCCGGCCAAGTGCGGCGCCGGGGTGGCCAAGGGCACGCAGGCGAAATTCACCATGGATTACACCACCGGGTTCGGGAGCCTGGCCAGTCAGGTCCAGGTGTACAAGTCGGATGCCTCCAGGGCCGGGATCCAGATCAGCACGATCGGCCAGAGCTTCAGCACCATGCTCAGCGAGATCAACAACACGAACAAATCCTGGGTCATGGGCGACATCAGCGGCTGGGCCTACGACGGGCCCGGTTTCATGCCGACGGGCGAGCCGCTGTTCGCTACCGGCGCGGCTGCCAACGACGGCCGCTACTCCAACCCGGAAATGGACAGCCTGATCGACCACGTGCAGACCAACAGCAGCCTGTCCTTGTTCCACCAGTACGCGACCTTCAACGCCCAGCAGCTGCCCTTCCTCTGGATGCCGCAGAGCTACTTCATCCAGCCGGTGAAGAGCACGCTGCGCGGGGTGACGTTCAACCCCTACTACACCTTCCTGCCCGAGTACTGGCGCTTCACCCAGTAGCCAGGCACTATCGACTTGCCTGCGGGCCGTGCCGATGTCGCCGACCTGGACATCGAGGTGGATGCGGACCTTGGCGGTCTTCGGCGGCGGAGCCCGGCTCGGCCCAGCTCGGCGCCACTGTTTCTGTAACAAGCTTTTAATGGTGGCGTTGATGTTTTTTTAATCCTTTTGGCTATTGCCGTGACTTCCGTGTCCGGGCTTGACTGGGCGGTGATGTCAGGGGCCTCTGCTAAGGACGCACGGCACCGGACCAGGACCTTCAGGCACGCGCACGCGTGGTCTGCTGTAGCGGCAATCGGAGACTGTTATGAGGCCGATCCCTGGTACCAGCCGTCGCCATATTCGCAGGATGGCCGCATCCGCTGTGCTGGCACTTGCCCTGCCGCTGGCGACGCTTACGGCCCCCGCTGCCGGTGCCGCCTCCTCCCGGACAACCGGGGCATCCGCCGCCGGAACGCCCGCGGCCGCCAGCCCTTCCTGTCCCTGGCTCAACCAGTCGCTCCCGGTGCACCAGCGGCTGCGGATGCTGCTGGCGCAGATGTCCCTGGCGGACAAGATCAACATGGTGACGGGGGCCGGCTTCAGCGAGCCGTACGTGTTCTACATCTCCGCGATACCCAGCCTGTGCATCCCGGCTATCGGCGAAGAGGACGGCCCGGTCGGCGCGGGTGACGGCCTCACCGGCGTGACCCAGATGCCCGCCGCCGTTTCCCTGGCGGCCACCTTCGACCCGTCGCTGGCCGCGCAGTACGGGCAGGTCGTCGGGTCCGAAGAGCATGGCAAGGGAGCCATGGTCGACCTGGGGCCGACGGTGAATATCGACCGCGACCCGCGGTGGGGACGGTCGTTCGAGGCCTACACCGAAGACCCGTACCTGAACGCCGCCATGGCGACTGCCGACATCGACGGGGTGCAGAGCCAGGGCGAGATGGCGCAGGTCAAGCACCTTGCGGTGTACAACCAGGAGACGAATCGCAACACCCCGGCGGACAACGCGATCGTGAGCACGCGGGCGCTGCACGAGATCTACCTGCCCGCGTTCTGGGCCGCGACCCAGCAGGCCAAAGCGTCCTCGGTGATGTGCGCCTACAGCACGATCAACGGCCAGGCCGCCTGCCAGAACCAGTACCTGATGCAGGCCACCCTCAACCAGCGGTGGGCGTATCCCGGGTTCGTGACCTCGGACTACCAGGCCACCCACTCGACGGTGCAGTCCGCGGACGCCGGCAATGACCAGGAGATGCCTGCCCCGCAGTTCTACGGCCCGGCGCTGCAGGCTGCCGTGCAGTCCGGCCAGGTGCCCATGGCCACGCTCAACGAGATGGTGTCCCGGATCCTGACCGAGATGTTCCGGTTCAACGAGTTCAACAACCCGCCGACCGGAACGACCAGCACCGTCGTCACCACCCCGGCGCATCAGGCCGTCTCCGCCAAGGTCGCCGAAGCGGGCACGGTGCTGCTGAAGAACGCTGGGGGCACCCTGCCGCTGCCGGCGAACGACGCCGGCACGGTGGCGGTGATCGGCCCGGCCGCTTCGGCGGCGGCGCCGACCGACACTGGCGGCGGCAGCGCGTACGTGACCTCCCCGTTCGGCGTCACGCCGCTGCAGGGCATCCAGGCCGCGGCGGGCACGGGCACCACGGTGCAGTACGCGCAGGGCCTGCCCACGGACACGTCGCTGACGCCGATCCCCAGCTCGGACCTCAGCCCTGCCTACACCGGGACAAGCTCCGGCCAGACTTACACCGCCACCCTGACCGCACCGGAGACCGGTACGTACGTGCTGGCGTTCAAGAACCCCGGCTCGTACACGGCGACCAACCTGTCCCTGGACGGGAAGGAGATCCTGGCCAACCCCGGCACGCCGCCCGTGTCTACCTACTCCGTCGGCGTGAACCTCCAGGCCGGCCAGACGTACACGCTGGAGCTCTCCGGCGGCGGCCCGTCGGCCAACCTCAGCTGGGCCACGCCGTCCCAGCTCGCGCCGGACATCGCGCAGGCGGTCGCCGCCGCGAAGTCGGCTAGCACCGCGGTGGTCGTGGTGTCCGATGACACCGAGTCCGAGGCCGCCGACCGGGCCAGCCTCAACCTGCCCTCAGCCCAGAACGAGCTGATCTCGGCGGTGGCCGCGGCCAACCCGCATACGGTCGTGGTCGTGGACGCGGGCGCTCCGGTGACGATGCCGTGGCTGAACCAGGTGTCCTCCGTGATCGACGCCTGGTACCCGGGCGAGAGCAACGGCACCGCGCTCGGCGCGGTGCTGTTCGGCAATGTCGACCCGAGCGGCCACCTGCCGGTCACCTTCCCCACCGACCTGTCCCAGGGGCCCGCATCGACCCCGAGCCAGTTCCCCGGTGTCGACGGCCAGGTGCAGTAG
>JBOHCO010000932.1:0-4765 GCA_050698895.1 Streptosporangiaceae bacterium | reverse complement strand
CGGCTACGCCCCCCGCAGCTACCCGGGCGGGCCGGGCGCCATCCGCACCGGCGGCGGGCGCCGGTGGCTGCGGCCGCGCCGGGTCTTCGGCATCCTGGCCATCGTCGTCGCGGTGATCCTGGTCGCGGCCATCGGCGAGTACTTCAACCTGAACGGCAAGCTCACCCGCGAGAACGTCCTGGTCAACTACCCGGGCCGCCCGGCCCAGGGGGACGGGACCAACTGGCTGATCGCGGGGTCCGACAGCCGCCAGGGCCTGAGCGACAAGGAACTGCGCAAGCTGTCCGCCGGCCAGGGCATCGGCGGTCACCGGTCGGACACCATCATGATCCTGCACGTGCCGTCGAGCGGGAAGCCGATCCTGATCAGCGTGCCGCGTGACTCGTGGGTCAACATCCCGGGCAACGGCTTCAACAAGATCAACGCCGCCTACGACTTCGGCGGCCCGACGCTGCTGGCCAAGACCCTGCAGAACGCCACGGGCCTGCGCATCGACCACTACATGGAGATTGGCTTCGGCGGCTTCGTCAAGGTCGTGAACGCCGTCGGCGGCGTGCGCGTCTGCCTCAAGCACCCCCTGTTTGACCGGGCCTCCGGCCTGCATCTGCGCAAGGGCTGCCACAACCTGAGCGGCGGCCAGGGGCTGGCCTTCGTCCGCGACCGCCACGACTTCGCCGAGCAGGACCTCCAGCGGGTGCAGGACCAGCGGCTGTTCCTCAAGGGCCTGCTGAGCAAGCTGACCAGCACCGGGGTGCTCCTCAACCCGTTCTCGATCATCCCGGCGGCGTCCGGGGCAGCGGGCACGCTGACCGTGGACAAGGGGACGAGCCTGTACCAGCTCGCGGAGGCGGCCTTCTCGCTGAGTCACCCGGAAACCACCACGGTCCCGATCGCCAATGCCAACTTCGTCGTCAACGGCCAGGACGCGGTCGAATGGGACCAGGCCCAGGCCAGGCAGCTATTCGGGGACATGAACGCGGGCAAGCCGGTGCCCAAGAGCCTTATCACCGGGTCGAAGGTGGGCACCTAGGACTCGCCGTCCGATAGCCGGCGACTTCGGGGGTTGCCATCCGGCCCTGCCAGATGCTTAGGTATGCAAACGATGGCAGGTACCCGAATTTATGCCTCTGTGCCCCCGAAATGCTTGTGTCCGCAAAGTTGAGGTCGCATTGCAGACCATCACCACCACACGTGGCGCCCTTTCCGCCCGCGAGGCTCAGATCATGGACATGATCGCGACCGGACAGACCAATGGCCAGATCGCCGCCAGCCTGGTCGTGGCCGAGAAGACGATCAAGAACCACGTGAACCGGATCTACGGCAAGCTCGGTGCCGACTGCCGGACCGACGCCATCGCCCGGTGGACCGCCGCGAGGGCAGGCGAGGCCAGTCCGGGCTGAGAGTCCAGCCTGGTGGCCCGGGCTGACGCTCCGGGCTAACCGAGCGGCCTCCCTGGTGACCTGTTGGCGACCTGCGAAGGTGCCCTGGAGGATCCCTTCAGGTAGCACTCAGGTGCTGGGCTGACAATGGGGGTATGAACAGCCAGCCCAGCAACGGACGTACGCCGGACGCCCGGCTACTCGTCGTCGAGGATGAGCCCAACATCCTGGAGCTGCTGTCCGCCAGTTTGCGTTACTCCGGCTTCGAGGTGGTCACCGCGGCAGCCGGCGGCGAGGCAGTACAGGCCGCGCAGCGGCACCGGCCCGATCTCATCGTGCTCGACGTGATGCTTCCTGACATGGACGGATTTGACGTCATCAGGCGGCTTCGCGGAGGCGGCGCCCGGATCCCCGTGGTGTTCCTGACCGCGCGTGACTCGACCGAGGACAAGATCCGCGGCCTGACGCTCGGCGGCGACGACTACGTGACCAAGCCGTTCAGCCTCGAGGAGGTCATCGCGCGGATCCGCGCGGTGCTGCGCCGGACTCGCGGTGACGGGACCGAGCCGCCGCCCCGGCTGAAGTTCGCCGACCTGGAGCTGGACGAGGACAGCCATGAGGTCTGGCGAGATGTCCAGCAGATTCAGCTCTCCCCGACTGAGTTCAAGCTGCTGCGCTACTTCATGGGCAACGCGAACCGGGTGCTGTCCAAGATGCAGATCCTGGATCACGTCTGGGACTACGACTTCCGCGGTGACACCGGCATCGTGGAGTCGTACGTGTCCGTGCTGCGCCGCAAGGTCGACACCACCGAGCCGCACCTGCTGCACACGCTGCGCGGCGTGGGTTACGTCCTCAGGCTCCCGGCGTCCTAGCCCGCGGCGATGTCGATCTCGGGGGAATCGCGGGGCCTGTGGTCGTCAGTCCGGCACCTGCCCCGGCGCACGCCGCTGCGCGTCAAGCTGATCACCGCCGTGCTGACCCTGGTGGCCATCGCACTGGTGGTGATCAGCGTCGCGGGCCTGGCCTTTCTCCGTAACTACCTGCTCGGCCAGGCCGACACCGGGGTGTTGAACACCGCGGACAATAATGCCCTGCTGTCCGTCTCATTCCGCACCTACGTCGGGACCGGCGAGCCGTATCCCATTGACGGCGGTGCCATCCTGTGGCTGCCGAAGGGCGGAAAGCCGCATGTCGTCGCCCAGGAGATCAACGCGGCCGGGCTGAACTCGCCACCCGGATCCCGGTCGTCTGGGCAGACCCTGAAGGCGGCTCCGCAGATCACGCCGGGGGCGTCCTGGCTGAACGGGAGCGAGTACGTCACGGTCAGCGCGACCTCGGGACCGTGGCGTTACCGGGTGCTGGCCATACCTGACCAGACCGGGCCGGGGCAGAACGGGCCGACGACCGGCACGGTCGTCATCGCTCTCGACGTCACCAGCGTGTACCAGACGCTGGACAAGCTGACGGCCATCGACATCATCGTCAGCGGCATCCTGCTCGTCGGCCTGGCGGTGCTCGGCGTGGCCGTCATCCAGACCAGCCTGCGACCGCTCACCGACATCGAGCAGACGGCTGACGCCATCGCCCGCGGCGACCTGTCCCGGCGGGTGCCCGAGCGCGACCCGCGGACCGAGATCGGGCGGCTGGGCCGGTCCCTGAACGCCATGCTGGCCCAGATCGAGACCGCCTTCCACGCCCGGTCCGCCTCGGAGCGGGCGGCCCGCCGGTCCGAGGACCGGATGCGGCAGTTCGTGGCCGACGCCAGCCACGAGCTGCGCACCCCGCTGACCGCCATCCGCGGCTTCGCCGAGTACTACCGCCAGCGCGGCGGGGTGGACCTGACCGGCGCCGCGGCCGGCGCTCAGGCCGCGCTTCCCCCGCCCTCCGACACCCCCGACGGCACCTCGAACGCGTCCAACGCCAACGGCAACGGCTCAGGCTCGCTCGCCCCGGCCGACCTGGACCGGATCATGCGGCGGCTGGAGCAGGAGTCGTCCCGGATGGGCGTCCTGGTCGAGGACATGCTCTTGCTGGCCCGGCTGGATCAGCAGCGGCCGCTGGAGCACCGGACCGTGGACCTGCTGACCCTGGCCGCGGACGCGGTGCACGACGCCCGGGTGGTCGCGCCCGACCGCAGCATCAACCTCACCGTGGGAGCCGGCGCGGCGCTGCTGGTCCTGGGCGACGAGGTGCGGCTGCGCCAGGTCATCGGCAACCTCATGAGCAACGCGCTGGCGCACACCCCGGACGGGACGCCGATCGACGTCCGGATCCGGTCCGGCAGCCTCAGCGAGGCCCCGTCCTACGCCCAGGCCCGGCCCCCCGTCCCGCCGCCAGGCCCGCCCGCGCTGGGCGCCGAGCCGCGGCCCGACGCCACCGAGCCGGGCGCGTCCCTGCCCGGACCCGTCCAGCCCGCCGCATCCCGGCCCAGGCCCGTCCACCCCGCCGCGTCCGGGCCCAGGTCGGCGGCCGTGCTCGAGGTGGCCGACCACGGACCGGGGCTCTCCCGTGAGCAGGCCGAGCACGCGTTCGAGCGCTTCTACCGCGCCGACCAGGCCCGGACGACCGGCGGGACCGGCCTGGGCCTGGCCATCGTGGCCGCGCTGGTGGCGGCCCACGGCGGCGCGGTGTGGGTGGAGTCGGCGCCGGGCCAGGGCGCCACGTTCAGGATCGCCCTGCCCCTGGCCCCCGAGGCCCTGCACGACCCCGAGGCCGACCACGACACCGACCACGACACCGAGCACGAGGCCGACCACGACACCGAGCATGACTCCGACCATGACACCGACCATGACGCTGAGAGCGCGGCCTTAGGCTGGGGCACTCACCCCGGCTCAGAGGGCGAGCACGGCGCGGGCGGCGGCTAGCGTCGGCTCGGCGTAACCCCGGCCGAACAGGCAGCAGTGCACCAGCAGCGGGTGCAACTGATGCAGCGGCACCCGGCTCCGCCAGCCGTCGGCCAGCGGGGCGGCCTCCTGGTAGCCGGCCAGGATCCGGTCCAGGTAGGGCGCGCCGAACAAGGCCAGCATGGCCAGGTCGGTCTCCCGGTGGCCGCCGTGCGCCGCCGGGTCGATCAGCCAGCCCCGGCCGCCGGACCACAGCACGTTGCCCGACCAGCAGTCACCGTGGATCCGCGCGGGCGGCTCGGCGGGCCCGGCGGCCTGCGCCGCGTGCCCGGCGGCCGCCTCGGCCAGGCCGGCCTCGGCCGCGGTCAGCGCAGCCCGGTCCCTGGCCAGGCGGACATAGGGCAGCACCCGCGCCGCGGCGTACCACTGCGCCCACCCGCCGCCGGGCGGCGCCGGCGCATTCAGCAGCGGCAGCCCCGCGATAACCCCTGGCCACGGGGCGCCACTTTTTCGCGAAGATGGGCCGGATGCACGAAT
>JBOHCO010000931.1:0-2561 GCA_050698895.1 Streptosporangiaceae bacterium | reverse complement strand
CGGTATAGTGCCTTCGCAGCTTTCGCCGCGGCGACCGTAGCCTGAGCGGTAACTAACGTAGCTTTTTCAATGGCTTGATCCGATATGTCCGACTGCCGATCATCCGCAGGCGGCCCGCTGCCCTCATCCATTGCTCCCCCCTCAGCCCGGAATATCTCCGTGCGGGCGGACTCACATCCAGTCGGCGTGCCGGGGCCAGGCCAGCAAAGAGGCGAGCTGGGTGTCCACGATCTCAGGCGGGCTGGCCGGGCGGGCCGCCGTCTCGGCGTAACGGCCCCGGTAGAACAGCAGCGGCCGGGCCGCCCGGCACGGGCCCAGCTCGGTGACCCGGCCCAGCACGACGTGGTGGTCGCCGGCCTCGTGCACGGCCTCGACGACGGCGCCGAGCCAGGTCAGCGCGCCCGCCAGCACCGGCGCGCCGGACGCGCTGGGCGACCAGGCCACGCCGTCGAACCTGTCCGGGCCGGCGGTCCCGAAGGTGCGGGCGAGGTCCTGCTGCCGGGTGCTCAGCACGTTGGCGCAGAAGTGGCCGGCCGCGGCGATCCGGGGCCAGGTGGCCGAGGTCCGGCTGGGGCAGAACAGCACCAGCGGCGGGTCCAGGGACAGCGCGGCGAACGACTGGCAGGCGAACCCGGCCGGGCCGTCGGCGTCGGCCGTGGTGATGACCGTGACGCCGGTGCAGAAGTGCCCGAGCACCTGGCGGAACCGGGCCGATTCCGGCTCCGCCGACTGCGGCGGCAGTTCCGGGATGGCCGTCACCATCAGGCTCCGGCGCCGGACACGAACTGATGGCCCCACAGGCTGACCGCGGTGGTCTCGCGGCTGACCCAGGCGGCATCGTCCACGCGCAGGCCGTCGGTGCCGTACTCGACGTCGAAGCCGCTCGGCGTCCGGGCGTAGAACGAGACCATGAGGTCGTTGGCGTGCCGCCCCAGCGTCGCGCTGACCGGCACGCCGCGCCGCGCGCAGCGGTCCAGGGCCCGGCCCACGTCATCCAGCGTGGCCACCTCGATCATCAGGTGCACGATCCCGGCCGCGGCCGGGAACGGGGCCAGCGCGAGCGAGTGGTGGCGCGGGCAGCAGCCCAGGAAGCGCATCCACAGCGGCGGGCCCGGCGGCTGGCCGAACAGCTCGGGCGCCATCCGGATGGAGTCGCGCAGCCGGAACCCGAGCACGCCGGCGTAGAAGCGCAGCGCGGGCTCCTCCTCGGTCACCGGCAGCACCACGTGGCCCAGGCCCTGGTCGCCGGTCACGAACCGGTTGCCGTACCGGCTGGGCATCGGGTGGTGCTCGAGCGCGGCCCCGCAGAAGATCTCCAGCGTGTTCCCGGCCGGGTCGGCGCAGCGCAGCAGCCCGCCGACTCGGCGATCGGCCAGCTCGGCCGCGGTGCCGGCCTCGACCGGGACGCCGGCCTGCTCCAGCGCCTGGCCGGCCGCGGCCAGGGCGCCGGCATCGGCCACCTCCCAGCCCGCGGCCAGCAGCCGCTCCCGCTCCCCCGGCACGATCACCAGGCGGGCCGGGAAGTCGTCCATCCGCAGGTACAGCGCGCCGGGCTCGGGGCCGCGGCCCTCGGCCAGGCCCAGCCCCCGGACCCCGAACTCCCGCCAGGCCCCGACGTCGGCGGACTCGATCCGCAGGTACCCCAGCGACCGGATCAGCGGCCGGGTCGGCGGCTCGGTCAGCGGCTCGGTCAGCGGCCGGGTCATGTGTCCTCCAGGAAGCTGATCACCAGCCGGTTGAACTCGTCGAACTTCTCCAGCTGGGCCCAGTGCCCGCAACCGCCGAACACGTGCAGCTGGGCCCGCCGGATGATCTTGAGCGCGACCAGCGCGCCGTCCAGCGGGTTCACCCTGTCCTCCCGGCCCCAGATCAGCAGCACCCGGTTGCGCAGCCGGTGGGCCTCCCGCCACAGCAGCCCGTCCTCGGCGGTGGCCGGGTCGAAGAACGAGGCGCCCAGCGAGGCCATCGCGGCCAGCGCCTCGGGGTCGCTGGCCGCGGCGAACCGCTCCTCCACCAGCTCGTCGGTGATCAGCCGCTGGTCGAACACCAGCGACCGCAAAAACGCGGCGAGCTTCTCCTTGCTGGGGCCCGGCGGGGCCGAGAACTCCATCAGCCTCTTGACGCCCTCGGTCGGGTCAGGGGCGAACACGTTGAGGCTCAGGCCACCGGGTCCCATCAGCACCAGCCGCCCGGCGCGCTGCGGGTAGCGCAGCGCGAACCGGACCGTTGTGCCGCCGCCGAGCGAGTTGCCGACCAGGTGCACCCGCTCGATGCCCAGTTCGCCCAGCAGGCCGGCCAGCGCGCCAGCGGCGAAGGTGAAGTAGTTGCCGACCACGGGCGGCCGGTCGGAACGGCCGAAGCCCGGCATGTCCACCATGAGGGTGCGGAAACGGGCAGCGAACACCGGCAGGTTGGGGCCGAAGTTGCTCCACGCGGACGCGCCCGGCCCGCCGCCGTGCAGCATCACCACCGGCAGCGCCCCGTCCCCCGTGTCTGGTACCGCCTCGTGATAGTGCAGCCGCATCCCATCCGTTGTGACGAAACGGCTCGTGGCGGTGAAG
>JBOHCO010000930.1:0-1841 GCA_050698895.1 Streptosporangiaceae bacterium | reverse complement strand
GCGCAATCTGCCCTGGCCGCTGGCCGCGCTGTTCCTGCTCGACTGGCTCGGGCTGACCGTGGTCCGGACCCGGTCCTGGCCGGCCGTGCGGGAGTGGCTGGCCGGCTTCGCGGCGGGCTGGCGGATGAACCCCGGCCCGCGCCAGCCGCTGGCCGCGCGGACCGTGTGGCGCATGACCCGGCTCGGGCGCCCGCCCGTGATCTAGCCCGGACGGCCGCCACGACTACGAAGTGGAGACCGCCTGGACCCACGTGCTGTTAGTTAGCGCCTTGGGTTTTCAGCTACCGTCGGGACCGCTGAATGCCGAGTTGTCCTTGCAGACGTTGACCCCACCGGTGATGCCGCCGAACGTCTTGGTCAGGGTGGCGGTGGGCGGCTTGTTGGGCGTGGCCGTCTTGAGCGAGGTGAACGTCGAGCCGAGGATCAGGTTCACCGTGCCCGGCTTGACTCCGGCTACCTTGAGCGTCTCCACGTTGTCGAGGTCGTTCTTGAGGGCCCGGACGGCGGGCAGCATCCTGGGCGAGCTGTACTCGATGACCGAGTTCGTGTACTGGAAGTTCGGCGCGTTGCTGCTGCCCAGGACGTTGAAGCCGCGGGCGGTCAGGTCGCTCGAGGCCTCGGCGCCCTGGCCCTGAAGACCGGAGCCGTTGAGGACCTCCACGTTCACGTTGGCCGGGGTGGCCACCGCCAGCTTCACCTTGGTGCCGGTGCTCTTCCCCTTATGGATCTTGGGGAGCTTGGTGTCGCGGGTGATGGCCGAGAACAGCTGCGGAGCCTGCGGGGACCACTGCACCCAGTTCGGATTCTGCGCGTAGGTCACCGTCGGGACCTCGATGAACTGCACCGTCTTGGCCTTGACGTGGCGGATGGTCTCGGCCAGGTGGAGCATCTGAGTGACGTTCTGGATGCTCGTGCTCATGTTGCGGGCGGCGATCTCGACCACCTGGGCCATCTTGGTCGGGCTGGTCAGCAGGCCCTTCTTCTCGATGCCCTGGACGAGCGAGGACATCAGGAACTGGTCGCGCTGAATCCGCTGCAGATCGGAGCCCTCGCCCAGGCCCTCTCTGGTGCGCCACCAGGCCAGCGCCTCGCGGCCCCAGACGTGATGCCGGCCGCGCGCCAGGCGAAGGCCCGACATCGGGTCGTTGACCGCCTTGGGCAGGCAGATACTGACCCCGCCCAGGTTGTTGATGACCTTCTCGAAGCCAGTGAACGTCAGCGCGATGAAGTTGTTGATGCGGATGTGCGTGGTGGCCTCGATCGTTTTCCACAGGCAGCCGGCGCCGCCGTTGGAGAAGGTCGAGTTGATCTGCTCGACCTGGCCGGGCTCGGCCGTCTGGCCCGCTGCCTTGCCCTCGCGGGTGCAGGACAGGACCGGCACCACCGAGTCACGCGGGAAGCTGAGCACAACCGCGCGCTTGGCCCCGGGCGAGACGTGCACCACCATGACCGTGTCCGAGCGCTGGCCGACGATCCCGACGTGGCCGCCGATCTTTCCGTTCTTCCCCGACCGGCTGTCCGAGCCGATCAGCAGCAGGTTCAGCGCGTTGGGGTCCTCAAACGGGCGCTTGCCGGTCAGGTCGCTGGAGGGGTCCATCTTGGCGATGGAGTCCCAGACCTCGCGGTACTTCACGTAGGCGAACAGCGACCCGCCCACCAGGGCGAACGCGAGACACCCGGCCGTGATCCGGCCCGCCAGGCCAAGGTGGGTAATGCCGCTCCGGCCCTGGCCCCCCCGCCAGTCCCGCCGGCGGGAGTTCCTCGCGCCGCCGGAATCGTTGTAACCGCTCATCGCTCCTCGGTGCTGTCGTCGTCGTGACCGGCATCGAACACGAACGTAG
>JBOHCO010000929.1:0-1892 GCA_050698895.1 Streptosporangiaceae bacterium | reverse complement strand
GCGCAATCTGCCCTGGCCGCTGGCCGCGCTGTTCCTGCTCGACTGGCTCGGGCTGACCGTGGTCCGGACCCGGTCCTGGCCGGCCGTGCGGGAGTGGCTGGCCGGCTTCGCGGCGGGCTGGCGGATGGACCCCGGCCCGCGCCAGCCGCTGGCCGCTCGGACCGTGTGGCGCATGACCCGGCTCGGGCGCCCGCCCGTGATCTAGCCCGGACGGCCGCCACGACTACGAAGTGGAGACCGCCTGGACCCACGTGCTGTTAATTAGCTGTATTTGTCAGCTGTGCTTGGTCAGCTGCGCTGGTCAGCGGTGCTTGGTCAGCCGTGCTGGTCAGCTGCCGTCGGGGCCGGCGAAGGCCGAGTTGTCCCTGCAGACGTTGACGCCGCCGGTGATGCCGCCGAACGTCTTGGTCAGGGTGGCGGTGGGCGGCTTCTTGGTCGCGGAGGTCTTGAGCGAGGTGAACGTCGAGCCGAGGATCAGGTTCACCGTGCCCGGCTTGACTCCGGCTACCTTGAGCGTCTCCACGTTGTCGAGGTCGTTCTTGAGGGCCCGGACGGCGGGCAGCATCTTGGGCGAGCTGTACTCGATGACCGAGCTCGTGTACTGGAAGTTCGGCGCGTTGCCGCTGCCCAGGACGTTGAAGCCGCGGGCGGTCAGGTCGCTCGAGGCCTCGGCGCCCTGGCCCTGCAGGCCGGAGCCGTTGAGGACCTGCACGTTCACGCTGGCCGGGGTGGCGACGGCCAGCTTCGCCTTGGTGGGGGTGCTCTTCCCCTTGTGGATCTTGGGAAGCTTGGTGTCGCGGGCAATGGCCGAGAACAGTTGCGGGGCCTGCGTGGACCACTGCACCCAGTTCGGGTTCTGCGCGTAGGCCACCGTCGGGACCTCGATGAACTGCACCTTCTTGGCCTTGACGTGGCGGATGGTCTCGGCCAGGTGGAGCATCTGGGTGACGTTCTGGATGTTCGTGAACATGTTGCGGGCGGCGATCCCCACCACCGAGGCCATCTTGGTGGTGTTGGTCAGCAGGCCCTTCTTCTCGATGCCCTGGACCAGCGAGGACATCAGGAACTGGTCGCGCTGGATGCGCTGGAGGTCGGAGCCCTCGCCCAGGCCCTCGCGGGTGCGCCAGAAGGCCAGCGCCTCCCGGCCCCAGACGTGATGCAGCCCGCGCTTCAGGTGCAGGCCGGACATCGGGTCGTTGACGGCCGCGGGCAGGCAGACGGTGACCCCGCCCAGGTTGTTGATGACCTTCTCGAAGCCGGCGAAGGTCAGCTCGAGGAAGTCGTTGATGCGGATGTGCGCGGTGTGCTCAATGGTCTTCCACAGGCAGCCGGGGCCGCCATTGGAGAACGTGGAGTTGATCTGCTCGACCTGGCCGGGCCCGGCGGTCTGCCCGGCCGCACCGCCCTCGCGGGAGCAGGACAGGACCGGCACGACGGAGTCGCGCGGGAAGCTCAGCACCACCGCGCGCTGGGCGCCCGGCGAGACGTGCACCACCATGACCGTGTCCGAGCGCTGGCCGGCGATCCCGACGTGGCCGCCGATCTTCCCGTTCTTGCCCTTGCGGCTGTCCGACCCGATCAGCAGCAGGTTGAGCGCCTTGGGGTCCTCGAACGGGCGCTTGCCGGTGACGTCGCGGGAGACGTTGACCTTCTGGATGGAGTCCCAGATCTGGCGGTACTTGACGTAGATGAACAGCGACCCGCCGACCAGGGCGAACGCGAGACACCCGGCCGTGATCCGGCCCGCCAGGCCCAGGTGGGTAACGCCGCTCCGGCCCTGGCCCCCCCGCCAGTCCCGCCGGCGGGAGTTCCTCGCGCCGCCGGAATCGTTGTAACCGCTCATCGCTCCTCGGTGCTGTCGTCGTCGTGACCGGCATCGAACACGAACGTAG
>JBOHCO010000928.1:0-3711 GCA_050698895.1 Streptosporangiaceae bacterium | reverse complement strand
GGTCGCGGGCTGGCAGGCCGCCGCCCAGCGGCCCGCTGGGGGCCGCGCGGGTGCCTCGGGCGGCGTGGGCCCCGCGGCGCCCGCGGGGCGGCAGGACGTCGTGCCGGACCTCGCTGACCGCCTCCAGGAACTGCCCGGCGTCGGACGGCCTCAGGTCCGGATCGCGGCTGGTGGCCAGGGCGACCAGGGCGTCCAGGGCGGGCGGCAGCCCTGGCATCCGGGACGACGGCGGCGGGACGACCTCGTTGACGTGCTTGTAGGCCGTGTCCAGCGGCGTCTCGCCCCGGTGCGGCTGGCCGCCGGTGAGCATCTCGAACAGCATCACGCCGGCCGCGTAGACGTCCGTGCGCGCGTCGGAGGTGCTGGCCGACACCTGCTCGGGGGCCAGGTAGGCGGCGGTGCCGATGATCATGCCAGTGGTGGTGCGGGTCAGGGCGGCGGCCGCGCGGGCCAGGCCGAAGTCGGCCACCTTGACCACCCCGTCCGGCCCGAGCAAGACGTTCTCGGGCTTGACGTCACGGTGGATGATGCCCGCCCGGTGCGCGGCGGCCAGGCCGGCCAGCACGCCCTCGATGATGTCCAGCGCGCCCAGCACGCTCAGCGCGCCGTGCTCCCTGATGACCTCGCGCAGCGTCTGCCCGGGCACGTACTCCATGGCGATGTAGTTGATGTCGCCGACCGAGCCCTGGTCGAAGACGGCCACCACGTTGGGGCTGTTCAGCTGGGCGGTGGCGCGGGCCTCGGCGATGAAGCGGCGGACGAACTCATGGTCTCCGGCCAGCTCAGCGCGGGCGATCTTGAGCGCGACGACCCGGTCCAGCCGGACGTCGCGGCCCAGGTAAACGGTCGCCATCCCGCCCTGGGCCAGGCGGGATTCGACCAGGTAGCGGCCATCAAGCAACTGCCCGGTGGGCGGCGACAAGGTCGTGTCCATCCGGAGCAGTGTAAGACGGACAAAGGCCCGCCCGCCCCGGTAATGGCGCTGCGGAATCGCACGCTGGCGCACCGTAACCGGGCGGCGCTGAGGGATCAGGCCGGAGGCGGGGATGAGGCCAGCGCGTAGCGGCGGCGGGGCACCCGGCCGGCCAGGAACGCCATCCGCCCGGCCCGGACCGCCGACCGCATGGCGGACGCCATCAGCTCGGCGTCCCTGGCCCGGGTGACGGAGGTGGCCAGCAGCACCGCGTCGCAGCCCAGCTCCATGGCGATGGCCGCGTCGCTGGCCGTGCCGATGCCGGCGTCCAGGATGACCGGTACCCCGGCCGCCTCGACGATCAGCTCGATGTTGTGCGGGTTGCGGATGCCCAGGCCCGAGCCGATGGGCGAGCCCAGCGGCATCACCGCGGCGCAGCCCGCCTGCTCCAGCCGCCGGGCCAGCACCGGGTCGTCGGTGGTGTAGGGCAGCACCGTGAACCCGTCGGCGACCAGCTGCTCGGCCGCGGTCAGCAGCTCCACCCCGTCGGGCAGCAGCGTCCGCTCGTCGGCGATGACCTCGAGCTTGACCCAGTCCGTGCCCAGCGCCTCGCGGGCCAGCTTGGCCACCAGCACCGCCTCGGCCGCAGTGAAGCAGCCCGCCGTGTTGGGCAGCACGCGGATGCCGCGGGCGGCCAGCACGTCCAGCACCGAGCCGGCCTGAGCGGGATCCACCCGGCGCATGGCCACGGTGGTCAGCTCGGTGCCCGAGGCGGCCAGCGCCCGGTCCAGCACGTCCAGGCTGGGCGCGCCGCCGGTTCCCATGATCAGCCGGGAGGTGAACCTCTCCCCGGCCAGCGTGAGCACGTCGTCCACAGTCAGCCTCCCTGCACGGCGGTGACGACCTCGACCTGGTCGCCGGGGGCGAGCCGGGTCGACTCCCACGCGCCCCGGCGGATCACGTCGCCGTTGAGCGCGGCGGCCACCCCGGCACCCGCCGCGGTGACCAGCGAGACGGCGCCAGCCAGTGACAGCTTCTCCGCCACCGGATGCGGCCGGCCGTTGATGATGATCTCCACGAGAGCGCTCCTCACGCCCGCTGCGAGGCCGACCGGGCGGCCGGGTCCGGCCCGGCGCCGCCGCCGGACCAGAACCGCGCCGGGGCGAACGGGGCGGCCAGCTCGGGCATGCGTCCTGAGATGAGGTAGTCGGCCACCATATCGGCGGTGACCGGGGCCAGCAGCACCCCGCCCCGGAAGTGACCGGTGGCCAGGACCAGGCCCGGCAGCGCGCCGGGGCCGATGGCCGGCGCGTTGTCCGGCGTGCCGGGGCGCAGGCCCGCCTGGGCCTGCGCCAGCTCGAACTCGGTGATGCCGGGGACCAGCAGCCGCGCGTCGCGCAGCAACTCCCAGACCCCGCCTGCGGTGACCGTGGTGTCCGGGCCCAGCTCCTCCTGAGTGGCGCCGACCACCAGCTCGCCGTCGGCCCGGGGAACCAGGTAGACGCTGGAGCCGCGGACCAGCCCGCGCACGGTCCGGCCGAGCAGGCTGGGCGGCATCCCGGCCGGGCGCGGCCCCGGCCGCAGCCGCAGTATCTGGCCCTTGACCGGGCGCAGCGGCAGCGACCCGGCCGGGCCCAGCCCGGCCAGCGCGGCCGACTGCCAGCCCGCGGCCAGCACCACCCAGGGCGCGCTGACCACGCTGTCGTCGGCCAGCCGGGCCCCGGTGACGGCGCCGGCCGCGGTCAGGATCTCGGCGGCCGGCTCGCGGACCAGCCGGGCCCCGGCCCGCCGGGCCGCGGCGAGCAGCGCGACGGCGAGCAGCCGGGGATCGACCGAGCCGTCCTGCTCGGCCAGCAGGCCGCCGCGCAGCGACGGGCCCAGCATCGGCTCGGCCTGGCGGCACTCCCGCGCGGTCAGCTGCCGGGCCGGCCAGCCGAAGGACTCCTGGAGCTGGCCCGTCTCCTCCAGCACGGCCAGGTCGTCGCCGTCGTAGGCGACCTGGAGCGTGCCGGTCTGGCGCAGCCCGGTGGGCAGGCCGGTCAGCTCGGTCAGCTCGGCGGCGAAGCCGGGGTAGCGGCGCAGCGACTCGATGCCGAGCCGGAACAGCTCCCGCTCGGCGTAGGCCGCCTCGGCCAGCGGGGTCAGCATGCCCGCGGCGACGTGCGTCGCACCCTGGCCCGGGCTCGGGTCGGCCAGGGTGACGCGCAGGCCGCGCTGCGCCGCCCGCCACGCAATGGCCAGCCCGACCACGCCGGCGCCGATCACCAGCACATCGGTGGCCGGCGAATCCTCCTGGACGCTCATGGGCCGCTCCCTTCGCCGGCATGACCCGGATCAGGTTCCTGCGGTCGGCGGCTCACAGCCGCCCTCTCAGTCCGGTCAGCACCGGACTCCCGCGCGATCCGCCTAGCCTAGCCGCTGGCCGGCGGTGCGGCTCGCGGGCCCAGGCCCCCGGGCCATGATGGGGGGCCTAACCGGAAGAAAGGCGGCGGGATGAAGGACCTGCGCCCATGATGAGCGGACCCGCGCGCGTGGTCGTGGCCGGGGCCGGGCTGGCGGGCCTGCGGACCATCGAGGAGCTGCGCGGCCGTGGCTACGACGGCGCCGTCACGCTGGTCGGGGCGGAGTCGCGGCTGCCCTACGATCGCCCGCCGCTGTCCAAGAAGCTGAGGATCGGCGCGCTGGACGACACCTCGCTGCGCACCGAGCTCGACTCGCTGGGCGTCGACGTCCGGCTGGGGGAGTGCGCCACGGGCCTGGCCGACGACCGGCTGACGACCGATCAGGGCGACCATTTG
>JBOHCO010000927.1:0-1614 GCA_050698895.1 Streptosporangiaceae bacterium | reverse complement strand
AGGGCACCTGCCCGCTGTGTTGCGGACCCCTGCTAACCGGCCACCAGCCGCGAACCCCCGAGGAATGGGCGCAGTGGCTGACCGCCAGCAAGACCGAGATCGCACGCCAGCGCATCTCCTACGCCCGCGGCCGCCTCGCCGGGCGCCGGCCCGGCCACCACGGGCACGTGGAACAGGCTGCCCGCCGAGGAGCGGACGCACTTGCTGTTGTAGGGGTCGACGGAGGCCGAGGTGAAGATCACGCCCTCGGCCCCGGCGGCGTCCGCGGTGCGCAGCACGGTCCCGGCGTTGCCGGGGTCGCGCACGTTGGCCAGCACCGCCACCAGCCGCGGTGAGCTGGCCGTCAGCTCGGCCAGCGACACGTCGATGAACCGGCAGACGCCGAGCAGGCCCTGCGGGGTCACCGTCTGGGCTAGCTCGGTCATGACCTCGCCGCTGACCACGTGGACCGGCACGCCCAGGCCGGCGGCCGCCTCGGCCAGGTCACCATGGCGGCCGGCCGCGGCGGTGGTCACGAACAGCTCGGTCAGCACGCCCGGCCGGCCCAGCGCCTCCCGCACCGCCTGCGGTCCCTCGGCCAGGAAGGACCGCGAGCGCTCCCGGAAGGCCCGCTTGGCCAGCTGCCGGGCGGCCTTCACCCGCGGCGACCTGATGCTGGTTATCTCGGCGGTCGCCGCGGGCGCCCGCCGCTCATCGCGCAGTCGCTGATCGGTCCGCTGCTGATCGGTCGGTCGCTGATCAGGCCGCGGGCGGTCACGCACCTGGTGATCAGGCTCCCGGTGATCAGGCAGCGGCGGTACCCAGGTCGGCGGGCAGCGCCTGCCGCGCCACCTCGACCAGGGCGGTGAAGGCCTGCGGGTCGGCGACGGCCAGCTCGGCCAGCATCCGCCGGTCGACTTCCACGCCAGCGATCTTGAGGCCCTGGATGAACCGGTTGTAGGTCATGCCCTCGGCCCTGGCGGCGGCGTTGATCCGCTGGATCCACAGCCGCCGGAACGCGCCCTTGCGGTCCTTGCGGTCCCGGTAGGCGTACGTCATCGAGTGGAGCTGCTGCTCCTTGGCCTTGCGGTACATCCGGGACCGCTGGCCCCGGTACCCGCTGGCCCGCTCGAGGACGGTCCTGCGCTTCTTGTGGGCGTTGACTGCCCGCTTCACGCGTGCCATTACTACGACTCCCTTGCAGCGGGCCGGGTCACTTACCCAGCAACTTCTTGATCTTCTTGGCGTCAGCCGGCGCGGCCACGACCTCGCCGGCCAGGCGGCGGGTCAGCTTGCTGGGCTTGTGCTCGAAATAGTGCTGCCGGTTGGCCCGGCGGCGCATGACCTTGCCGGTGCCGGTCAGGCGGAAGCGCTTGTTCGACCCGCTGTGGGTCTTCATCTTCGGCATATCGCCGTTGTCTCCGTTCTTCGTGCCGGGGGCACGCTCGTCAGCGTGCCTGAGGCACGGCTGTGTCACGGCAGGTCGGCGTGGCCGTCGGCCTGCCGGTGCCTGCCCGTCCTGTTAATCGGCCGGGTCGGCTGGCTTCTCTGCTCCCTCACCGGTGTCGGCGCGCTGGGCCGGGACCGGGCTCACCGGGCGCGGCCGCGGCGCGGTCGGCCGGGGCGGGCCAGGGC
>JBOHCO010000926.1:0-1925 GCA_050698895.1 Streptosporangiaceae bacterium | reverse complement strand
CTCAAGTCATAGCGCTGCCTTACGCGGAGCCGGCGTTGCTCGCCGGTGCCGGTAGGCCCATGCGCCGGATTCGGCAGCAGAAAGGACGATGCGATGCGGATCGTACAGCTGAATGACGAAGGAAAGGGCGGATGCCATGGCGCGTAACCGGGCACGGAGCGCGGCCAGGCGCGAGCGGGCGGCCGGGCCGGCGATTCTGCGGATGCCTGGCCTTCGCTGGGTTCCGGTGCCGCTGGCCGTGCTCGCTGCGGCGATCGGCGTGCTGGTCATGGGCTCGTTCCAGGGCCAGGTAGCCGAGGCCAACGCTCACCAGTCGCCTGGCTACCGGGCCGGCGGCCTGGCGCTGGCCGTCGACACGATGTATTGGATGAGCAACAACATGACCGGCCTGGGGCCAGGGCAGAAGGGCGTCCCGGACGGCTTCTCGATGCCCGCAAGCGAAATGCCTGGCATACAGCCGGTAGGCGACAACCGGCTGCGCGTCGAAGTCGCTCTCAGCAACGTCACCACCGGCATGCAGCGGTATTCGACCACCGATTTCACCCTGGCCGGTCCGGACGGGAAGACCTGGAAGGTCGACCCCCAGGGACTCAGTGTCATGGCGGGGTCGGCCAACCTCGCGCCAGGGTTTCAGGCAACCGTCGACATCTATTTCGATGTCTCGGCCTCAAACAGCAAGCATCTAGTCCTTAAGTGGTCTCGCGGCGGTACCACGGTGTCCATCCCGGTCCAGATCGGCGGCGCCTCATCAGCGGGAATGCGGATGTAGGAAGCGCCGTCACACGTCGCCAATCCCCATCGAGCAGGTTTGCCAGCCAGCGGGCTGGCTCAGAAGAGGAAGAACATATGTCACTTCTTGGCAGATCCAGCCCCCCGCGTTCCGGGCGGGCTAAGGAGATCACGCTGCTGGCGCTCCTGCTGAGTACGGGCGTCGTCGGCTTCCAGCTCGGTATCGACGCATTATTCGGGCGGGCCGGAGGCGGCCTGGCGCACGCGCCGCGCGACATGCTGATCTCAGTGCCGGCCGCCCTGGTGGCCGCCTGGCTCGGCCTCCGTATCGCGCCCCGGCCGGACTCGGAGCGGCGCCCCGGCTTCGCCGTGGCGCTCAACCGGGCCGCCCTGGTCTCGCTCACGTTCATGGTGCTGTTTGTCCCGTCGGCCCTCCTTGGCCGGTTCTTCGCGAGCGCCAGCATCACCGTCGTCCCTGGCGCGTTCCCGTCAGAAGGGGCGATCCCGGGCCTGGCCGCGCAGGCGCTGCGCAGCGTCAGCGACGCGCTGATCGGCCAGGTGCTCGGCCTGCCGCTGCTGCTGGCTGCCTTCCTGCTGCCGGGACAGGCTAGACCGTCGCCGCGGACCACGGGCCTGAGACGCCCCTCACTGCTCGTCGCCGTCGGGGCGTCCCTGGCTGCGGTGGCCTACTTCGTCAGTCCGGGCGCCGCGGCGGCGATGGCCGCCGTGCCCCCGGCGGCGTCAGCGCCGAGCATGACCACGGCCGCGGCCAATCCCTGCGCCAGCGCGCCGCACGACACGTTCAACATCTCGGCGATCAACGTCGACATGCCGCTGAACCGCTACGGAGTGCACGACCCGAACGGGTTCATGTACGGTCGGGTAGCCGGGACGCATTGCTGCGCCCCGGCCCCCTAAGAACCGTGCGTGCCACTCGTCGCGGCACACGGCTCAGGCAAGCCGCGCGGGCGGTGAGGCGGACAGAAGGGCTGGGCCGCTGGCGGTGGTGATCCGTTTGCATGCGGCGTGTACGAGGCGGAGCCGGTTGTCGGCGGGTTTCCCGGTCTGCCGGGCGTAGGAGATGCGCTGGCGTGCGATCTCGGTCTTGCTGGCGGTCAGCCACTGCGCCCATTCCTCGGGGGTTCGCGGCTGGTGGCCGGTTAGCAGGGGTCCGCAACACAGCGGGCAGGTGCCCT